>CAZCJI010000255.1:0-5043 GCA_964498625.1 uncultured Rhizobium sp. | reverse complement strand
GCTTCAAGCAGCGCGTGATCGCGGATTTCGCCGAGACCTATGCGCGCGGCGAAACACCGATTCCCTGCGTGCGCTGCAATGAGCGCGTAAAGTTCGCCGATCTGATGGATATCGCGCGCGAACTTGGCGCGGAGGCACTCGCGACCGGGCATTATGTCCGCCGCGTCGATGGGCCGAAGGGAGCCGAACTGCATCGCGCAGCAGACCCCGCACGCGACCAGAGCTACTTCCTGTTCGCGACGACACAGAAGCAGCTCGACTATCTGCGCTTTCCCATCGGCGAGATGGACAAGCGTGACGTGCGCGCAATCGCCGGCGAACTCGGTCTGACCGTCGCCGACAAGCCGGACAGCCAGGACATCTGTTTCGTGCCGGACGGCAAATACGCGACCATTGTGCAGAAGATGCAGCCCGATGCGGCCACGCCCGGCGAGATCGTCGATGGTGCGGGCAATGTGCTCGGCCGCCATGACGGCGTGATCCATTTCACAGTGGGTCAGCGCAAGGGTCTAGGTCTTTCCGGCCATGGCGAGCCGCTGTTCGTGCTCAAACTCGACGCTGCCAAAGCGCAGGTCGTCGTCGGCACGCGCGACCGGCTCTCATCGCGCACGATCAGGCTGCGCGACGTGAACTGGCTCGGCGGTGCCGAGACGGCGATCGACTGCGCTGTGAAAGTGCGTTCGATGCGTCCTCCCGTTGCTGCACATGTGACGCGCGGACCGGACCGCACCGCGGAGGTCGAATTGCTCTCACCCGAAGACGCGGTAGCGCCGGGCCAAGCCTGCGTGTTCTACGAGCGTGACGGCACGCGCGTGCTTGGCGGCGGTTGGATCACGCGCGCGGAACCAGCGCAGAAGGCGGCTTGAACCCGCTCCTTGACAGGGCTTGGACCCGCACCCTAAATCCCGCGCCTCACGAGGCTTTGGCAGCGTAGCTCAGTGGTAGAGCAGGGGAATCATAATCCCTTGGTCGGGGGTTCAAATCCCTCCGCTGCTACCAGCCCGTAAGACACCGATATGAGAGGCGAGCATGAGCGCTCAACCAAAGCCCGTCGCGCCCTTCCCCACAATCGACGATGTCCGTGCCGCGGCGAAGCGCATCGCCGGCACGGTCGAACGCACGCCGATGCGCCATTCGACGACCCTGTCGGAGCTTGCCGGCTGCGAGATCTACTTGAAATTCGAGAACCTTCAGTTCACCTCCTCGTTCAAGGAGCGCGGCGCGCTCAATAAGCTCCTCTCCCTGACCGACGAACAAAAGAGGCGCGGCGTAGCAGCACAATCCGCGGGCAACCATGCGCAGGCGGTCGCCTATCATGCCGGCCGTCTCGGAATTTCGGCGACCATCGTGATGCCGGAATTCACGCCTTTCATCAAGATCAAGCACACGCGCGACTTCGGCGCGCGCGTCGTCCTGCACGGTGCAACCCTTAGCGACGCCTTCACCCGCGCCAACGCCATCGCGCAGGAAGAAGGGCGCACCTTCATTCACCCTTATGACGACCCCACCATCGTGGCCGGTGCGGGCACTTGCGGGCTCGAGATGATGGAAGATGTTCCCGACCTCGACACGCTGATCATCCCGATTGGTGGCGGCGGCATCATTTCTGGCATCGCCGTCGCTGCGAAAGCGATCAAGCCGTCGATCGAGATCTATGGCGTGCAGGCCAAGACCTATCCATCCATGTACGATGTCATCAAAGGCGAGGATCTGCCCTGCGTCGGCCAGTCGGTCGCCGAAGGCATCGCGGTGAAGCAGCCCGGCGATCTCAATCGCCGCATCGTCGCCGAGCTTGTAAAAGACATCTTTCTTGTCACCGAAGACGACATCGAGCATGCGATTGCCGATCTTCTGGCCATCGAGAAGACCGTTGTCGAGGGCGCGGGCGCTGCGGCCTTCGCTGCCGTGCGCGCGAAGCCCGAGGTGTTCGCGGGCAAGAAAGTGGGCGTGCTGCTCTCCGGCGGAAACATCGATATGCGCCTGCTATCGAATGTCGTTTTGCGTGAACTCGCACGCGAAGGCCGCGTGTTCTCCGCTGTGATCGAAATCGAGGACCGTCCAGGCATCCTCGCGCGCATCGCCACACTCGTCGGCGAGGCAGGCGGCAATATCCTGGAAGTGACCCACAACCGCATGCTGATGGACACGTCGGCGAAATCCGCGATGCTCGGCGTGATGATCGAGGCGCAGGATACCGCGCACGCCAACGAGATCCGCGCGCAGCTCCAAGGTGCGGGTTTCAAGTTGAAATCGCAAGACTAACTACTTGACGCCCGCTTCCTTCTTGCAGGCGTCGGTCAGTTCGTCGATATCGTAGCTCTTGCACTTCGGCACCAGCGCCTGTGCGTCCGCGTTACGGCCCTCGAGAATCAGAAGCTGGATTCGCTTGGGCAGCAGTACCGGCGAATCCTCAAAGCGAACGACGGCCTGATCCATCAGCTGTTGGGCTTTCGGGTAATTCTGGTGTGAAACGTAGTAGTTCGTGAGCGTCGAATAGACTTCCCAGGACGGTTCGGATCCTGCGACTGCACGCAGCATCGCGGCCTCGGCGAGCTTGTCCTGATTGTGGCCATCATAGTATTCCGCTGCGACATAATCCGTGTACGCATGATCGGTCGTGGGCGGCGTCACCGCGCGCGCGATCTGCGCCTGCGCCGCACCGGCGCTTCCCTGGCTCGCATCCGCAATGAACGCCGCTGCATTCTCGGCGTCGGTGTAGTGCGCCAGCAAAGCGGTCAAATGCGGCTTTAGCGGAGACTTGCTTTCCTGCGCCCAGGGAAGTGGTGTCGGCGCCACCGGCGGCAAATCGCGGTAGGCGCCGTACAGATAGTTGCTCAGCAGATCTTCGCGCATCTTGGCGGGATGATGGCTGGTCGCGTCATCGGCCATGCCATCGACCGCAGAGTCGAATGCGAAGATCGCAACGTCCGCGAGTTGATCGGTGCTCGGGCGTTGGCCGGTCGCGAGCTGACCGACAATGGTGAGACCTCCGCCTAGCTTGCCAAGCAGTCCGCTGGAGTTGTCGGAAGAACCGCCGCCGTCTTTGGCGGCGGCCGCTTTTGCAGCAGCCGCCGCAGCAGCAGCCTCGGCTTCCTGCTCCGCAAGCTTGTCCATGACAGCAAAAGGCGCTTCGGGATCGTAGCCGGCCTTCACCATCATATCGAAGCCGAGCGCATCGGCCTCGTCCTCTTGGCCCTTGGACATCTGCGGCATGAGTACATTCGCGCTGAGCTTCGCCAGATGCTTCGCCACGTCGAGGCCGCGCGCGATATTGTTGCCGGTCTGACCGCCTACGGCCTGTTGCGCGGTTTGAGCCGCGACGTCGACGGCCGTGCCGTTCACGACGGCGAAATACTGCGCCTTCTTCGCCCAGTCCGGTTGCGCGTGACGCAGGATCGCATGGCTGAGCTCATGGCCCATCACGAACGCAAGTTCGTCTTCGGTCTCCAGCTGCTCCAGCAATCCCACGGTCACAATCATCGTGCCGTCGGGCGTGCACTCACCCGCAAACTCGGGCGTTGCGAGAACCCGAATGTCGGGTTGGAACGTGGGCGGCAGCTGCATGCCCGCGAGCAGACGCATCATCACGCCATGCACATAATCGTGCAGCTCACGCGACGGCACAAAGCCCTGTCCGCGTGTGCGCATGATGCCGAGCGCGAGCGGGCGGCCCTTCAGCACATCGCTGTAATCGGCGGCCGGCTTGAATTTCTCGATCGCCTTGCCCTTCGATGGATAGCCGTTGCTATCGAACAGGCTCGCGCCCGCAGACGACGACAGAAGCAGAAGCGACGCCAACGAGAGTGGGAGAAGTTCCTTGCGCATCACTTGCCTCCCGTCTTCGGGCAGCCTTCGCCCAGTCCGCGCGTGGCGCCGACCTTCTGCTGATTTGAGCCAATCGCGAGATTGCGGCACACCGCCGGAAGTTTTCCGGAGAAGCGGTATTTCACCATATAGGGCGGCACCCAATACTTCGCCCCACTGACATTGACCTGCAGCATCATGTTCGGCGCGCGTCCCGTGATCGGCGCACAGGCGGGAAATTTCGCGGCGTCCAGCGTTTGCACACGCTTGCCCTGCGCGGCATCGTAGAGATCGACCTGTGGTGTGCGCGCGGAGATCACGAGATCGCCGGATGCGGTGCAGGAATCGGTCGCGGCCGTATCGGCGGCGGCCGGCGATGCCAGTACCGTGCAAGCAAAGGCGAACGTCAGAAAGACTCTCATCGCACCCCCTCCAGTTCCGGCTCGCCGCCGGCGACGTGATGCAGATACCCCCAAAAAGCATCCGGCGCGTCTACCAGAAGTAGCGCGGCGAGTTCAGCAGACACGAACACAACCTCGACCCAGTTGGCAACAGACAATCCGGCGGCGCGCGTCAGCAGGAGGCCGGCGCCGAGGCCGAGCGCAAAGGCAAAGTAGTGCCAAATTTTCTCCACGGCCTTCTCGACGAAATATTCGAATGTCGCGCTGAGATCGCGCTCGGATTCCCGGTGCCGCCTGCGCTTTCGTCTGACCTGGCGCATGTGGAACCAGGAGAGGATCAAGATGCCGGGAATAGTGGCGACGATCTGAACCAGGTTCCCATTTATCGTCCTGCCGCCGATTGAGACCGTATTTGTCTCCGGGTCGCCGTGAAAGCTGATGAGATTGTCCAGCGCCATAGCATGCACAAACACGTTGGCCAGCAATCCGTTGACCGGCGTGAAAGACTTGTCCTGCGCGCCCTGCAGCGACGCGCCGTAGAAGACGATCCGATCATGCGCGAGACCGGCTACGTCGGCATCGTCGATGCCCTGAAGTAACGATTGCGCCGGGATGACCCCGGCATAGGGACAACTCGACAGCACGGCACTGGTGTCGAAAAACGCCAAGTAGACGCGGTGGAAGAAATCCGTCTCCGTCTTGCAAGATTGCAGATTGCCGTCGCTATCTTTGACACGCATCCATTTGGTGTTGATCGGATCGGTCTTTGTGCCCCACACGATCTCCATCAAACCTTCGCGCGTGTCGAGTTTCAGATTGTGGAAAAGATCCTGATAGA
>CAZCJI010000254.1:0-5056 GCA_964498625.1 uncultured Rhizobium sp. | reverse complement strand
GCCGCCCATTATCACATGGGCGGGATCGCCAGCGACGCACGGGGACGTTACTCGCTCCGGGGCCTGTGGGCCGTCGGCGAATGCGCCTCGACCGGATTGCATGGCGCCAATCGCCTCGCTTCCAATTCGCTTCTCGAAGGCCTCGTCTTCGGCGCCCGTGCCGCAGACGACATTCGCGCCAACATCGCGCAAGGCATCGCACGTGGCACGCCGCCCGCGCCGGAACGCTTTGCCGCGCCCGCGCCGCCGCATGTGCTGCGCGATGCGATGGCGCGCCTTGTTGGACTGGAGCGCGACGAAACCGGGCTGCGCGACGCGCTTTCCGTCATCGGCCAGGTGGAGCGTGCCGGCGGTTCCGAGCCCGCGCTGTTGAACATGACCGCGACTGCAAAGCTGGTGGCAGCGGCGGCACTCGCGCGTCACGAAAGCCGCGGCGGCCACTATCGCACCGATTATCCGCAAACCGATGCGGTCGGCCATCGCACGATGATGACGCTGGAGGACGCAAACCGCATCGCGTTGTCCGGGGCATCGAACAAAACAAGGCACGCGCTTCAATCATGACGGCAGCGCTGCCCTTCACCCGCCCTCCCCATCGTCTGCTCATCGAACCCATCGTGCGCCACGCGATCGAGGAAGATCTCGGCCGAGCTGGCGATGTCACGAGCGAACTCACGGTGCCTGCGGACCGCCACATCGCGGCAACGCTCGTGGCCCGCAAACCGGGGACAATCGCGGGACTTGTCGCCGCGCAATGCACCTTCGAACTGGTCGATCATTCTTTGAAGATCGCGATCACGCTTCCCGACGGTGCGCAGGCGGGTGCAGGCGCCACGCTCGCAACCATCGAGGGTTCGGAGCGCAGCATCCTGACCGCCGAGCGCGTCTCGCTGAATTTCACCGGTCATCTTTCCGGCGTAGCCACCGCAACGCGGGCGCTGGTCGATGCCGTCGCGGGCACGAAGGCGCGCATCGTGGAAACGCGCAAAACGACGCCCGGCCTTCGCCTGCTCGAGAAATACGCCGTGCGCTGCGGCGGAGGGTTCAACCACCGCTTCGGCCTCGACGACGCGGTGTTGATCAAGGACAACCATCTCGTTGCCGCCGGCGGCATCGCGGCCGCCGTCGAACGCGTGCGCGCGGGCCTCGGCCACATGGTGAAGATCGAACTGGAAGTGGATTCGCTCGCGCAGCTTGAAGAGGCGCTTGGCCTCGGTGTCGATACGATCCTGCTCGACAACATGAACACCGACGATCTCAAACGTGCCGTTGCGACAACGAAAGGCCGCGCGATCCTCGAAGCTTCCGGCAATGTCACGCTCGCCACCGTGCGCGCCATCGCGGAAACCGGCGTGGATTACATTTCCTCCGGCGCGATCACCCACTCCGCGCCGAACCTCGACGTTGCGCTGGACTTCTAGCGGCCCCTAGACTGCCTTCGGGCAATTCAGGGAGCGCTTATGGACCTTCATCTCAAAGGCAAGAATGCCATCGTGCTTGGCGGCACGCGCGGCATCGGACGGGCCATCGCGGAAACCTTCGCGAGCGAAGGCGCGAATGTCGCGATCTGCGCGCGGCATGAGGATCAGATCAGGGAAACAGTCTCCGCGCTCAAAGCCCTGGGCGTGAAGGCGACCGGTGCTTCGGTTGATATCACCGACGGCAGCGCACTCAAATCGTGGATCGCGCAAGCCGGCGAAGAACTCGGCGGCATCGATGCGCTCGTCTCCAACGCCGGCGCCATGGCGCAAGGCCCCGACCCGGCATCGTGGGAGTCGAACTTCAAGCTCGACGTGCTGGGCGCTGTGAACGCGTTCGATGCGGCGCATCCATTCCTGGAGAAAGCCGCGGCCGCGAACGGCGATGCCTCTTTCACCATCATCGCGTCGGTATCGGCGGCCGAGAGCGATAACGCCGGCTCCTACGGTCCCATCAAAGCGGCGCTGATCCACTATGCAAAAGGGCTCGCCCGTCAGCACGCCAAGCGGAATATCCGCGCCAACGTCGTCTCGCCCGGCATGGTCTATTTCAAGGGCGGTGTGTGGAACATGGTCGAGGAGACCCACCCCGACTATTTCAAACAGATGATGGGGCGCAATCCGACAGGCCGCGCGGCAACGCCGCAGGAAATCGCGAACGCGACCGTGTTCCTCGCCAGTCCGGCGTCGTCCTATACGACGGGCATCAACATGCTCATCGACGGCACGATTTCGCGCCGGGTGAATTTCTGATGGCCGGCAAGGCGCGGGGACGCAAATCCATCTTCATCACAGGGGCCGCCAGCGGCATCGGGCGCGCGACGGCGGTGTTGTTCGCGGAGAAGGGCTGGTTCGTCGGCGCGTTCGACGTCAACACAGATGGTCTCGCGACGCTGACGCAGGAGATCGGCGCCGACAACTGCATCACCGGTATTCTCGACGTGACCAGGAAGAAAAACTTCGCGGAAGCCATTGCCGCATTCGGTGCCGAGACCGGCGCGACGATGGACGTGCTGTACAACAATGCCGGCATCGGCGAGAGCGGCTGGTTCGAGGACGTGCCTTACGAGGCGGCGTTGCGCGTGGTGCAGGTGAATCTCGTTGGCGTTCTCACCGGCATCTATCTGGCGCTTCCGCTGCTCAAGGCGACGAAGAATTCGCTCTGCTTCACGACTTCGTCGTCCTCGGCGACTTATGGCATGCCGCGGATCGCGGTCTATTCCGCGACCAAACACGCGGTGAAAGGTTTGACCGAGGCATTGTCGATTGAGTTCGCGCGCCACGGCATCCGCGTGGCGGACACCCTGCCCGGCCTTATCGACACCGCGATCCTGCGCAACACGCCCAACCGCACCGACGGCCGGAATGCTGACGATACGGAAAGTATGTTGGCCAATGCGCCGAAGAAAGGCCCCTTCCGCCTGATGCCCCCACGCGCCGTAGCCGAGGCCGTCTGGGCCGCCTATGGCAGCGACAAGCTCCACTGGTACGTCCCGCCGGAGATCGCCTGGATCGACCGCATCAAGGGCTTTGCGCCGGAATACGTCCGCAAGCGGATCAAGACCCTGACGGGCGGGATTATCCGGGATCCTTAAGACCTAGAGGCTGCGCGAGCGGCCTTGCCGGTAGAAGACGTGGTTCCCGATCTGGACCGTGCGCTCCATGTTGTCCGCCCAGTCCGGCGTGACCGAGACCGCGTGGAAATGGGTCGCGTCACCCGTGATGTCGCGAAGCGCCACCTGCCCGGCCAGAATACGGGCGGCCAGGATCTCGGTACTGTGCCAGGCGACAGGCGACTTCCGCTGGGCCAGCTGGCCGTTGCACGCGAACGAGAACTGGCAGGCCGACGTGTCGGCGCCCTCATAGACCACGCCGCAGATCGACCGGCCAAAATGGCCCTGGCGGAGCCGGTGAAAGATCACCTCGGCGACGGCCATCTGGCCATCCGTGCCCTCGCCCCGGGCCTCGTAGTACATGACCTCGGACAGGCAACGGTGCTCGGCCAGAAGCTGGGCCATCGCCATGTCGGTCGCGGTCGCGGGCTTGGCGGCGACGGCGACAGGCTGCGCGGCCACATCGACGGCGCCCCGCAGAGCCGGTGCCGGTGTGACCGCCTTCGCGACGACGGCCACAGGCGCACGGGCCGCAGCGGAGACTTGCTCCGTAGACGGATGATTGTTGGCAGCGGCGCCGACAGCGGCGCTCGCGGCGGCAAGAACGACGGCGAGCGCAACAACGAGCACGCGGTCGGAGCGCAGGAGTACGTCAGAAGTTTTCTTGGTCATTGGCAATCGACTCGTTTCGGATTTCGTTTTGGCTTTTGCGCTATGTCGTCAATTCCGAATGGTCCCGCCCCTTCTTCAAAAGTGGTGTGCGTTCTGCCAGCGAATTATAGAATCGTCAAATAAAAATCACATTAAGCGTGACACAGCGTCATTCAACGCCGGAAAATCCAGTGTTTCCCTGCATCGTCCGTATACGAACGAAATGATTTTAGGTTTTCTCGCCTACATGTTTTAACGCTGCTTGTGCGGCAGCGAGTCGCGCTATTGGGACTCGAAATGGCGAACACGACACATAATCGAGTCCCGTTTCGTGACAGAAGCGGATTGAATCCGGGTCGCCGCCGTGTTCGCCGCAGATGCCTAGCTTGATATTTTTGCGCGTCGCACGTCCGCGTTCTGCAGCGATGCGCACGAGTTCGCCGACACCATCGATATCGATCGACACGAACGGGTCGCGCGCGATCAAACCTTTCGTCATGTATTCGCTGAGGAACGTGCCCGCATCGTCGCGGCTCACGCCGAGCGTCGTTTGCGTAAGATCGTTGGTGCCGAAGGAGAAGAACTCCGCCGACTGAGCGATCTCCCCCGCACGCAGAGCCGCGCGCGGGAGCTCGATCATCGTTCCGATGAGGTATTCCGGGGCTTTCCCGCGTTCGGCCGCCACCGCCCTTGCCACGCCGGCAATGCGCTCGCGCAGCATGTCGAACTCTGTCTTGAAGCCCACCAGCGGGATCATGATCTCCAGCGCCACCGGCTTTCCGCCGACATCTTCGGCATTGAGCGCGGCTTCCAGGATCGCGCGCGCCTGCATCTCGTAGATCTCAGGATAGGTGACGCCAAGACGGCAGCCGCGATGTCCAAGCATCGGGTTGGACTCATGCAACGCGATCAGGCGCGCGCGTAATTTTCCCGGCGTCGATCCCGCAGCGCGCGCGACTTCGGCAATCTCCTCATCCTTGTGCGGCAGAAATTCATGCAACGGTGGATCGAGCAAGCGGATGGTGACGGGCAATCCTTCCATCGCGGCGAAGATTTTCTCGAAATCGCCGCGTTGCATCGGAAGAAGTTTTGCAAGCGCCGCGTCGCGTTCCGTCCTCGCATCCGCCAGAATCATCTGGCGCACCGCGAGAATGCGGTCCGGTTCGAAGAACATATGCTCGGTGCGGCACAGTCCGATGCCTTCCGCGCCGAAGCGCCGCGCCGCCGCCGCATCGGCCGGCGTGTCGGCATTGGTGCGGACCTTCAGTGTACGGATCGAATCCGCCCAGCCCATGAGCGTCGCGAAATCGCCCG
>CAZCJI010000253.1:1692-5082 GCA_964498625.1 uncultured Rhizobium sp. | reverse complement strand
CTGCGGCCGCGTCCAGCGATACATCTCCGCCAGTTCGTCGCGGCAGGGATGACCGCTGACATGGACGAAGTGGTCCTGCTCGGTGAGCACTTCAATGCCCAGCGCCGCAAGCCGATTTTGGAGTTCGAAGATCGCGAGCTCGTTTCCGGGAATGACGCGCGAGGAGAAGATCACGGCATCGCCTTGGCCAAGCGAGATGTTCGGATGATCGCCATTGGCGACGCGCGGCAACGCGGCGCGGGGCTCGCCCTGGCTGCCGGTGCAGAGATAGAGCACGCGGCGCGGCGGGAGCTGCGCGGCCTCGGCCTCATCGAGGGTCGCGGGGAAATCGGTGAGATAGCCGGTCTCTTTCGCCGCGGCGACCATCTTGTGCATCGCGCGACCGACGAGTGCGATCTGGCGGCCATGCTCGCGCGCGGCCTTTGCGACAGAGTCGAGTCGCGCGACGTTGGACGCAAATGCCGTTACCGCCACACGGCCTTTGAGGGAGCCGATCAGCGCGGAGAGCGCCTGTCGCACCCGCGCCTCAGAGCCGGAATGGCCCTGCACCAGCGCATTGGTGGAGTCGCAAACGGTGGCGAGCACGCCTTCGTCGCCGAGCTTCTGCAGCGCGTTGATGTTCGTGACTTCGCCCAGCATCGGATCGGGATCGATCTTCCAGTCGCCGGTGTGAACGACGACACCGAGCGGCGTGCGGATCGCGAGCGCGTTGGGTTCGAGGATCGAGTGCGTGATCGAGATGAAGTCGATGGAGAACGGCCCGATGTCGAGATGCCCGCCAAGCGGAACAGGCTTCACGCGCACGCGGTCGCGCAGGCCCGCTTCTTCCAGCTTGCCCTCGATCAACCGCGCAGTGAACGGCGTTGCATAGAGCGGACAGCGCAGCATCGGCCACAGATGCCCGATGGCGCCGATGTGATCCTCATGCGCATGGGTGAGCACAATGGCGAGTACGTTCTCGCGCTGCTCGGCCAGATAGCGGATATCCGGCATGATGACGTCGATGCCCGGCGTCGTCGTCTCGCGCCCAAACAGCACGCCGCAATCGACCACGATCCACTGGCGCTCGTCCGGTGGACCGAAGCCATAGGCATTGAAGTTCATGCCGATCTCGCCCGCGCCGCCAAGCGGAAGCAGGACCAGCTCATCGTCACGCGATGTCTTCGCCATCAGGCCTTCAACACGCGTAGCGTCTTGACGTTGCGCTGATAGATGAGAACCAGACCGCGAATGGTGAGATCAGGATCGATGTGCTCGATGGCCGGAATATCGGGCTGGAACAGGTTCGCCAGGCCACCGGTTGCGACCACCGTCATGGGCTTTCCGTACTCCGCCTTGATGCGGTCGATCAGGCCGCCGATAAGGCCGACATAGCCCCAATAGATACCGGACTGCATCGCGGGTACCGTGTCACGGCCGATCACCTTCTGCGCGCGATGGATGGCGACGCGCGGGAGCATCGCGGCGGCCTGGTGCAGGGCCTCGATGGAAAGATTGGCGCCGGGCGCGAGCACGCTGCCGTCGAAATCGCCATTCTCCGCCACGATGTCGAAATTTGTCGTGGTGCCGAAATCGACGACGATCACAGCACCCTTGTAGCGGTCGTGCGCAGCAACGGTGTTGCAGAGCCTATCAACGCCCACGGCGGTCGGCCGATCAGCATTTATGCCGATGCCGACAATGGTGCTGTCGACCAGCAGGGGTTCGCACTTCAGATAGGTCCGGCAGAGATCGCGCAAATCGAACAGTGCGGCCGGCACGACGGTCGCGATGATCGCGTCGCTGAGATCGGTGAAGCTCAATCCTTCGAGCGTCAGAAGCTGACTGAGCCAGACAGCGTATTCGTCCGCAGTCCGCGCCGTCTTGGTCACCGCCCGCCACTGCGCGCGGAATTTCTCACCGTCATGAACGGCGAAAACGATATTGGTGTTACCGGCGTCGATGGCGAGCAGCATTTAGAAGAACACCTCGCCTGCCGCGATGGCGCGCACACGGCCTTGAGCCTCGCGCAGAAGCAGCGCGCCGGTCTCGTCGATGCCTTCGAATACGCCCACAGTCTCCTCGTTCGTCAGCCGCGCCAGGATGCGGGTGCCGAGCCCCGCCGCACGCGACAGCCACGCATCGCGGACCGGCGCGAAGCCTTTCGCCTGCCAGACCTCATACCACTTCGCGAAGGACGCCGCGAGTTCGCACAACGCATCGCGCGGCTCCGGCGCGGCAACGCCGAGTGCGGGAAGCGATGTCGCCGGAAACTCCGTATCCTGAGGATGCGCCGAGAGGTTCGCGCCGATGCCGATGGCCAGATAGAGCGGCTCCGCCCCCTGGCTCGCGGATTCGAGCAGGATGCCCGCGATCTTGCGGCCGTTGGCGAGCACATCGTTCGGCCATTTGACCTTCACGTCTGCCCCATGCGCAAAAGATGCGATCATGCTCTGCGCGGCGATCGCGGCGACGAAGGACAACTGCGCGCATTCCGCAGGCGGCTTGTGGGGGCTGAGCAGCAACGTCGCGGAGAGATTGCCGGGCGGCGACTCCCACGCGCGTCCGCGGCGGCCACGGCCTGCAGTTTGGCAGCGAGCCGTAATCCAGACCGGACCGCGTTCGCCCTTCGTGGCAAGGCGGCGCGCTTCCTCGTTTGTCGAGTCGATCTCGTCGAATTCGACGAGGCCGGTGCCGGCAGGCCAGGATGTCACTTCAGGATGGCCTGCGCCGCGACTGCCGCATTGTCCAACAGGAAGTCGATCCGGAACACGAACACCAGCGTAAACACCGTCGCAATGCCGGCCACCGCCGCGACGCTCCAGCCCATGTCGCTGTCGAAGGGCTGCGCGGGTTCGTCGAAATACATCACCTTGACGATGCGCAGATAGTAATAGGCGCCCACGACGCTGGTCAGTACGCCGAAGATCGCGAGCACATAGAGATGCGCCTGGATCGCGGCGAGGAAAACGAACGCCTTGGCCAGGATGCCGGCGAGCGGCGGAAGACCGCTGAGGCTTAGCATCATCGAGGCGAACGCGAAGGCGAGCATCGGCTTGGTGCGCGCGAGACCGGCGAGATCGTCGATCTTTTCGACCGCCTGCCCGTCGCGCCGCATCGCCTGTACGCAGGCGAACACGCCGATATTCGTGAGCGAATAGAAGGCAAGATAGAACAGCACGCCGCGCAGGCCGAGTTGGTTGCCCGCCGCCAGGCCGAGCAGCGCGTAACCCATATGGCCGATAGAGCTGTAGGCCATCAGGCGCTTGATGTTGGTCTGGCCGATGGCCGCGAAAGCGCCAAGCGCCATCGACAGCACCGAGATGAAGATGATGATCTGCTGCCACTGATGGAACGCATCGGGGAACGGGACCACGATGGCGCGCAGCACCAGCGCCAGCGACGCAACCT
>CAZCJI010000253.1:0-1682 GCA_964498625.1 uncultured Rhizobium sp. | reverse complement strand
CGATCCCTTCTCGCCCTTCCTGACCTGCACGCCGATCTGCTGCCATTGCTTGAACGCATCCGGGAATGGCACGACGACCGCGCGCAACACCAGGGCGAGAGACGCAACCTTCGATGCGGTGGCCAGGAACGCGGTGATCGGCGTTGGCGAGCCCTCATACACGTCCGGCGTCCACATGTGGAACGGCACGGCTGAGATCTTGAAGGCGAGACCGGCGATCAGGAACACGAGACCGAACGTGAGTCCGAGGGACACGCCGTTGGCGTGGGTGACCTGTGCTACGCCGTGGAAATCCAGCGTGCCTGTGAAGCCGTAGATCATCGAGATGCCGTACAGCATCATGCCAGACGACAGGGAACCGAGGACAAAGTACTTGAGGCCCGCTTCCGAGGAGCGCACGGATTCGCGGTTGAAGGCCGCAAGCACATACAATGCAAGGCTTTGCAGCTCGAGGCTCATGTAAAGCGCGAGGAAATTCGCCGACGACATCATCAGCGACATTCCGAGACTCGCCAGCACAATCAGCACCGGGAGTTCGAACCGTTCCGCCTTTTCATCGGAGAAGAACTTGTGCGCCAACAGCACGCAGGCGGCGGACGACCACAGGATCACCGCCTTCGTGAAGCGCGCGAAGCTGTCCATGACGAACGCGCCGTGGAACGCCGAGCCGTCACCGACAACCATGGACAGGTAGGCCGACGCACCGATCAGAAAAACGGACAGAATCGTGAGCGTTCCCGCGCTCCTGTCGCCGCGGAACGCGCCGATGACGAGCAGCAGCAACGCGCCAGCCGCCAGAATGAGCTCCGGCATAAGGACATAGAGGTCATTCTGAATGTTCACCGCACACCTCCATGATTGGTGGAGGCGACTTTCGGCGCGGGGCCCTTGTCATAGGCGACGGCGGCGCTGTGCTGTTCGATCAGGTGCGCGACCGAGGCCGAGGTGATGTCGAAGATCGGCTTGGGGTAGACACCCATGACGATGGTGATGATGACCAGAGGCGCCAGAATTGCGACCTCACGCATGGAGAGGTCTTTGATCGTCATAAGCGCGGGCTTCACCAAATCGCCGAAGATGATCCGGCGATAGAGGAACAGCGCATAGGCCGCCGACAGGATCACGCCGGTTGCCGCGAAGATCGCGATCCAGGTGTTGTGGATGAAGGCGCCCAGCATGGTCAGGAACTCGCCCACGAACCCGCCCGTGCCCGGCAGGCCGACATTGGCGAGCGTGAACACCATGAAGCACGCGGCATATATCGGCATGCGGTTCACAAGCCCGCCATAGGCCGCGATCTCACGTGTATGTATCCGGTCGTAGACAACGCCGACGCACAGGAACAGCGCGCCGGAGACAATGCCGTGGGAAAGCATCTGGTAGATGCCGCCCTCTATACCCTGATGCGTCAGCGTGAAGATGCCCATCGTCACGAAGCCCATATGGGCGACGGACGAATAGGCGATCAGCTTTTTCATATCCTCCTGCGCCAGCGCGACCAGCGAGGCCCAGATGATGGCGACAATCGAGAGCACGAAGACCAGCGGCCCAAAGGTCACCGATGCGCTCGCGAACATGGGCAGCGAGAAGCGCAGGAAGCCATAGCCACCCATCTTCAGAAGGATGCCGGCGAGGATCACCGAGCCCGCCGTCGGCGCCTCGACGTGGGCGTCGGGCAACCA
>CAZCJI010000252.1:0-5093 GCA_964498625.1 uncultured Rhizobium sp. | reverse complement strand
CGCCGTTGTAGTTGGAACGGATCTCGATCGTATCTTGCGACAGACCGGACACCAGATTCTCGTCCGCAATCGCGGGCGTGAGCCAGAACAGGAGCAGGAGGGCGAGACGTCTCATGTGCCTGTCGAAACCGTGAAGATTTGATCGGGATGGACGACCAAGCCATAGAAAAGACGAATGGCGACCACGATCACGACGAGCGCCAGCAGCAGACGGAGCTCTTCGCCGCGCAGCCGCGCCGACATCCGCACGCCGAACTGCGCGCCGATCACGCCGCCCGCGATCAGGAACACCGCCAGCATCGCATCGACGGCGTGGTTATTCACCGCCTGAAGGACCGTTGTCGCCGCGGCCACGACGATGATCTGCAACAGCGACGTGCCGATTACGACGTTCGTCGGCATGCGCAGGAGATAGATCATCGCCGGGACAACGATAAACCCGCCGCCCACGCCAAGGATTGCGGAAAGCATACCCACCGCAAACCCAATGGCGGCTGGCGGTATGACGCTGATATAGAGTCGCGAAGCCGGAAAGCGCGCCTTCAACGGCCATCCATGAATCCAGACATGCTCCACGCGCTTGGCCGCAGGCACTTTGACGCCTTGCGACGCGCGCAGGCTTGACCAGCTCTCGCGCAGCATCAAGGCTCCGATGACGCCGAGCAGAACGACATAACTCGCCGATACCACGAGATCCATCTGTCCGCTGCGGCGCAGGATTCCGAACAGCCACACGCCGAACCCCGTTCCGGCGAGACCGCCCGAGGTCATGATCGCTGCCATCTTTATATCGAGCGCGCGCTTTCGCCATTGCGCCAACGCGCCGGACATCGATGACGCGGTGATGTGGCTCGCCGTCGTCGCGACCGCGACGGAGGAGGGGATGCCACTGAAGATCAGGAGCGGGGTGAGAAGAAATCCGCCGCCGACGCCCAACAGACCCGAGAGAAATCCAATCGCGCCGCCCAGGCCGAGAAGCAGCAGCCAATGGACGGACATTCCGGCGATGGGCAGATAGATTTCCATCTAATGTCCCGATTCCGAAGTTCGCCCGATCTCCATATCAAAGCCTTCGCGAATTTCGGAACGACGACACCGGCGCGCGAAAGTGAAAAGGGAATCACAATGTGCGCGTCATGCGATTAAGGGTCAACCGCGCGCAACCGGAGTCTGGCGGAACCTAGCCGTGCGGAAGATCGCTTTGCTGCGGCGTCGTATTGGCGCGCGGATCAACCGGCGAAGCCTTGAATGTGTCGGCGGCGTGCTCTGCCGCGGCGCGGTCATCCGCCGAGAGTTGTGTCGCCAGCGCCTCGATGCGCGATTTGGATTCCGTGTCGCCGCCCGCGGCCGCGATCGCATACCATTTGTAGGCATCGAGCAGGCTCTGCGGCACACCTTGTCCGCGCTCGTAGAGAACGGCGAGGTTGAACTGCGAGTCCGTCAATCCCATCGTCGCCGCCTTGGAGAACCAGCGCGCGGCTTCGGCGACATCTTTCTTCGTGCCGGTGCCTTCCGCAAACGCGACGGCGAGATTGTGCATCGCCTTGCGATTGCCCTGCATCGCGGCCGCCTGATACCAGTGCGTCGCCTTCACGGGATCCGCGGCGACACCTTTGCCGCGCTCAAAGAGATAGCCCAGGCGATATTGCGCGACAGGTTCGCCCGTTTCCGCGGCGCGTTCCAGCCATCTGACGGCCTGCGTTTCGTTGACCGCGGTGCCGTCGCCATTCAGATATTTCAGTCCAATGATCGTTTCGGCTTTGGCATTGCCGCCATTGGCGAGCGCGGTGAGACGATCGAGCGCCGGTGCCGGTGAGGGCGCCGCGTGAACCGGCGCAGCACTGACGGTCTTCTCTTGCAGCGGAGGAACAGCGACGGATTTCGACGCCGTCGCGGGAACGGATGTTGACGCTGGCGCATCGTCACCTTGCGCCGTGGCATGCAGGGGCGTTGTTGCCTCGGGTTTGGGAGCCGGCGTTGCCTGGAACAGGTTGCCGATATTCGACGGGTGCAAAGACTTGCTCCCGAAGCCCTGGCTCAGAATGAATCCGGCGACAAGAGCAATCGCGATCAGCGTGACGAACCCGAGCAACATGGCGCGCGAATTCTTGCTGACCGGCTGTTCGTCTCTGTTCGGCTTGATGGAGCCCCAGGCGAAACCGCGTCCGGCGTGCTCCGCTTCCGCGGCGCTTGCTGCTGCTTGCGCCGAGCGGCGTGCGGCAGAGAGATAGGAATCGCCCACGGGCGGCGGCTCCGCGACAAAGGGGCCGCTTTCGAATCCCGGCACGGGCTCAAACGGTGTCTCTTCGGTAAAGGGCGGCGGCGGCGCATCAAAAGCCGCGTGCGCCGGGGCAAAAGGATCCGTCTGCTGCGGAAACGCATCAGCAGGTAGGGCGAACGGATCGCTGTGCGCTGGAAATGGGTCGTTGTGCGCGGTGAAGGGTGGCGGCGCGCCAGGCGTCGGGACGTCTGGGAACGGTGGGGCATCGAACACCGGCGCGGCCGCGAATACCGGTGTGGCCGGCGGTGCAACGGGCGCCGCCGCGGCGCCAACAGAGGCCGATGTTGTTTCCAGAGCCGTCAGGCGTGCTGCGGTCTCCGCGAAGATCGCGCCGAATTCGGACGCCGAATCGCGCTGGCGGTTTTCGGTCGCCTCGATACGATTGAGCAGCTTCTTCAGACTGTCCTTGACCTGGCGCGTGGTGTCCGGCTCTTCGTCCTCGAAGCGCGCGGCGATATCGCTCAACGTCTTCTCGATCCGCGAAAGACGACGGTCGACCTCGGGATTGGCGCCACGACGTTCGAGCTTGCTGACGCTGTCTTCCAGACGTGAAACCGCGCCGGAGGTCGCGGCTTCGTGATGTTCGGACTGTGCAACCTGATCGCGGTGCGCGGCATGAAGCGCCTCGATCGCGCGTTCGACGGCGGCGGCATTGGTCTGTGCGGTCTTCTCGACCGCATAGATCCGGTCGTCGAGCGCTGCGATGCGTTGCTCGAGGATCTGCGCTGTGTTTTCAGACTCGGTGCGGCTCTCGCCCACGCGTCCCGCCATGGTTTCGAGATTGGTCGCGAGCGCCGAAATCTGCGTCGCGGACTGGTTCGCGTTCTGGGTCAGTTGATCCGCGAGCCGTTCAAGGCCGGTGTGCAATCCTTTCACGGCGTCTTTCAACGCCTCGTGACGGCTCGCCTGTTCGACGCGATCGACGCGTTCTCTCAGGCCGACGACATGGGTTCCGAGCTGGTCGAACGCCTGCGCCTGTTCGCGGGTGGCGATGTTCATTTCCGTCGCGGCGCGGCTGAGCGCGCGATTGTTCTCGGTCTGGGAACGTTCGGCGGTCTCCATGCGGCGCGCGACGCCGCGCAGTTGTTCTTCGATGCGGCGATAGAGGTTGTCCGACTCCGCTGCGCTGCGCGATACGCGATCGAGCATATCGTCGGTCTCGCGGCGCGAGGGCGGCGGGGCCGGCTCTTCGTGGTAGGTTCTGCTCGCCGCCAAGGTGTCGCGGGTCAACTCTTCCTCGTCTCCGGCGTCGGCGAAGCTGCGCAGAATGCGCCGCGTAAGCCATTCGCCAACGGAAAGACCCTCGCGGCGCGCAGACGCTCTCGCGGCCTCGCGCGCTTCGGGGGGGATTCCCGCCACGTTCCAAGGAAGATCAGGCCGCATATCGAATCACTGAACGACGCACCCTCAACGCAAGGTATCGACGGCAACATATAGTGTAAAGGAACGTCGATAGCCCCAAGTGTTGGCCGTTCTCTGGCTTACCTTCCTTTGCCGCGGATCATCCGGCGATACGATTAAAGCCGGGTTATCGCGTATCGCGTGTTGGCACGCCGGCGCGCTTCAGATCGCCGCCAAGCCGTCCGGTGAGCCAGCGAAATGTCATCCGGTAATCGGAGACGAGGGACCAGAGCGGATAGGTGAACGTCGCCGGACGATTGTGCTCGATGAAGAAGTGCCCGATCCACGCTGGACCGTAACCGCCAATCAATGCGCCGAGCGCGAACCATCCATTGCCGGTGACGAATGCGGCAACGAGGCTCGCGGTCGACAGTCCTGTCCCGACATAATGGATTGCGCGCGTCGCAGGTTTGGAGTGCTCCTGCAGATAATACGGCCAGAAATCGGCGTAGCTTTCGATTCTGCGGTTGGTAGCTTGTGTGCTCACTGCGACCTCGATGCCTCACCCTTCGCCGGGCTCAGGGTGAGGGAAAATCTAAACCCTCATGCTGAGCTTGTCGAAGCATCACGATCCGGGCGGCTTCGGCGCGGGCTTGTCCTCATGCGGGCCAAGACCCAGATCGGTCGCGAACAGTTCGGTGACATAGACCGTATCGCCGTTCACCGCCGCGCCAACGCCGGTGAGATTGTAGTCGGCGAGCGTGAGATTGTCGCGATGCTGCGGGCTTTTCAGCCACTGATCGACAATGCCGCGCGCGAAGGCATTCACATCGACGCCAAGTTCTTTTCTGTAGTGTTCGGCGCCCATGTTCTCGCCAAGCAGACCCTGAAAGCGCGGGTCTTGTTCCATCAGGATGCTTGCAGAGGTTTCGCCGTTCGGCGCGGCGTGGGCGAAATAATTCTTCGCGGCCATATCGGCGGCCCGTCTGCGCGCGATGCCGCTCAGTTCAGGGTCGATCACCAGTGGCCGCGCATGCGGGTCGATCTTCTCGCGTTCTTCCTCGACGAGAATGGCGATGCGCGTTTCCAGCGCCGGCATCAATGTTCTCGGATCGGGCGGCGGCGGAAGTTGCGGAGCGGCAACCTGCTTCGGCGTCGTGCAACCGGCGCAGATCAGAAACAGGAACGCGACCGCAATGCGGCGCATCGCTTAAGGATTGAACTCGAACAGACCGGCCGCACCCATGCCGCCGCCGATACACATCGTGACCACGCCATATTTCAGCTTGCGGCGATTGCCTTCGATCAGCAAATGCCCGGTCATGCGCGCGCCCGACATGCCATAGGGATGGCCGATGGAGATCGAACCGCCATCGACATTGAGCTTGTCCTGCGGAATGCCGAGACGATCGGCGCAATAGAGCACCTGCGACGCGAACGCCTCGTTCAGTTCCCAGAGATCGATGTCGGA
>CAZCJI010000251.1:0-5103 GCA_964498625.1 uncultured Rhizobium sp. | reverse complement strand
CGCCGGCGACATGCCAGCCTTCTTCGCTCTGCAACACGGCCTCGTACCACGCGACCGGGCCGCTATAGGGCTGATGCGAATTGACCAGCAGCCGCGTGGCGCCATCCGAAGAGCGTGATGGCGCTACGGCGATGCCGTTCGATCCTATGGGAAGCGCGGGCTTGCCTCCCGTATCGGCCGTGAGTTTCTTGAGCGTATCGGCGAGACCGTAGAAAAACGGCGTCTTGAACACGAAGCCAGCGGCGATGTCTTTGCCCGTCAGCGGCAGAAGGCCTGTTTTCACGGCGTCAGGATGCAACGCGGCGTAGTAATTTACACCGTCGGCATAGGCTTCCAGAACGCGTTTCACATCTGCCGGCAGGTCGCGGTCGTAGCGCGCATCGATCGTTTCCCACACGCGCATCGCGCGCACGAGATAGTCGCCGGCTGCGGCCTTCACGCCCTCGCTGGCCGCGAGCGTTCCGCGTGTGGCAAGCGCCACGTCCTGGATGGTCGCGAAATCGTCTTCGCTATGTGCAAAGCCGATTCCGAAGCCGACATCGGCATCGGTGTGACCGAAGACATGGGGCACGCCGAAATTGTCGCGCACGATATGAACGTGGTAGCGACCGGCTTTCGCGATCAGACCCGCGGGGTCAGGCGCGGCCGGCTGTGCCATGCGGTCGCTGACAATGACTATCGCGAGCGTGGCCAAAATCACGCCCAGAATGACAGCCGCCCCGACTTTGACGAAACGCATAGGAAAGCCCCGATCAATGAAATCCGTGTTCCGTGCCCGGCCCCATGGCGGTATCGGGAATATGCGCACGCTTCATCAAAGGCAAAGCAAGAAGCGAGATCGCGAACAGGATCGCAATGGCGATCCACGCCTCATTGAAGGATTCCGTCAACGCCGCTTTCTTCACCATCGGCGCGACAATGGCCTTGGTGAGATCGTCGATGGGACCAAGCGGCACGTTGTGAAACTGGCCTAGCGGAAGCCCGACTTCTTTGGCGGCATCGATCCGGCCGGCCTGAAGCCGATCGATCAGTTGATCGGCGTGGCCCTGGGTCCGCTGTTCGAGAATTGTGTCGATTAGCGCGATACCGATGGCGCCGCCGAGGTTGCGCATCAGGTTGAACAATCCGCTGGCATCGGAGATTTCGGTTTCCGGCCAGCGCTCCAGCGCCAGCCGCGTCGCCGGGAGCAGACAAAGCATGATGCTCGCGCCGCGCAGGACCTGCGGCCAGAACAAGCCGTCGAAATCGGTTGTCGTTGTCTCGAACCCATTCATCAGAAGGCCTGCCCCGAATACGCCGAACCCTATGGCTGTGAGCAGCCGTGGATCGAATCGCGTTTCCAGCCACGCTGCGATCGGTGCGCACAGCAACTGCACCGCACCCGACACCATCATGATCTCGCCGATGGCGAGGGGTGCATGTTCGCGCACCAGTCCCAGGAAAACAGATGTCAGATAAGTCGCGCCGTAAATGCCAAAGCCGAACACGAAGCTCAGCGTGCAACCGAGCGAAAACGAGAGATCGCGAAACCGTCGAAGATTGACGAACGGATGAGCGGCCTTGAGACATTGATACACGCCAAGCACGGCTGAAGCTGCGCAAACTGTCGTCAGCATCAGGACGAATTCGCCGTGCCAGCCGCGCTTGGGTGCTTCTTTCAAAAGCAGT
Source organism: uncultured Rhizobium sp. (assembly GCA_964498625.1). Classification (GTDB taxonomy): domain Bacteria; phylum Pseudomonadota; class Alphaproteobacteria; order Micropepsales; family Micropepsaceae; genus Rhizomicrobium. Next base: position 3,435 of record CAZCJI010000251.1, on the reverse strand, counting down.
TCAAGACTACCGAGGAAAATCGCCACCAGAACAATGCCGGCATAGTCGATGCGGCGGAACTCGCCCCAATCGGGCTCCTCATGAGGAACGCAGAGCGCAACAGCGGAGGCTACAAGAACTCCCGGGACGATGTTGACGAGAAATATCCAGTGCCATGAAAAGGTTTGTGTCAGATAGCCGCCAACAGCAGGCCCCAGAGTCGGCGCAATCATCGCGAACCCACCGGCGATCATCGTGGCGAGCACGCGATCCTTTTCCGGAAACTCGGTGAACGCCGAGGTGAAGACCGCCGGGATCAACATCCCGCCGCAGAAGCCCTGCAGCACGCGAATAACGAGAAGCGGTTCGAGCGACGTGCTGAGCGCACAGCCAAGACTGGCGATCGTAAAACCGGTGGTGGCGGCAACAAACATCCAGCGCAGAGACAGAGCGCGCGTCAGCCATCCGGTCAGCGGAATCGCGATAACCTCGGCGATCAGATATCCGGTCTGAATCCAGCTCATCCTGTCGGGAGAGATATTGAGAGCGGCCTGGATATTGGTCAGCGAACTGGCGACGACCTGGATGTCGAGGATGGCCATGAACATGCCGATGCACATGGCGGAAAATCCGATCCATGTTTTCGCGGCATGGCTCATGCGGAGACGATCTTATGCGGCAAGGCGCATGCCATCGATGTCACCAGCCCTCTGCTCGAGAACGCGGCCATCCATGACGCGCCGCCAGAGCGGGGGTACGAGTGCGAGCAGGATGCTGCCGGCGTAACCCGCCGGAAGCTCCGGCGCCGCTCGGACAAATTGCAGATCCTGATAGGAGGCCGAGGGCTTGCGATGATGATAAGAGTGGCGGCCCATATTGAAGATCAGCAGATTGACCAGAACGTTGCTGCTGTTCCAGCTGTGATGATCGGCAAGAGGTTCGAGCTTTCCATGCGCGGGCGCTTTCCGCATCAAACCGTAATGCGCGATGTAATTGAACAGCTCTAGAACTGTGATCGCCACGAAACTTTGCGCCAAAAAAAATGCCATGCCGGGCCAGCGCCACAACGCCAGTACAACAGCGCAGATAACCAGCGTCACGGCAGCGTCGAACATCGCGCGATTGCCGAGGACACCTTTTCCATTCAGCCGCGAGCGCTCGAACTGCCACGACTCGCGGAACTGACCCGACACAGTGCGGATCAGAAACGCGTAAAACCCCTCACCCAGACGCGCTGTCGCGGAATCGCGCTCGGTCGCCGCATAGCGATGATGGAAATGCACATGCGCGATGCGAAAGTGGCGGTAGACCATGCCGCCCAGCATGATCCCGCCGAGCACACGCTCCCCCCGGCTGCGGCTATGAACCAACTCATGCGCCGCCAGCATCCCGAACACGCCCGTTGTGATGCCAACAGAGATCAGCAGGCTGGCAACACCCAGCGCGGATGCGTGCGAAACCTGATCGATCGCCCAGGCGATCGAAACAAGCTGCAGCGGTACATAGGCGTAGAAGAGCGCCCGATAATGACCGGGATTGGAGGCACCACGAATGACATCGCCCCGCGGGCTGATGAACTCCGCACCGATGAGCGCCAACAGAAGAAGCGCGATGGTCAGTAGAGGCCCCGCGGGACCCAGCCCGTAATAGAAGGCGGGAATCGACGCCAGCAGCAGAAACGGTCCCGCGTAAAAAAGCATCGTGCCTCCCTGGGCCGAATCTTATCCTTTTGTGACGGAGAAGCCAGCGCGGTCAGGATCAGGCGATGGAGCGCCGCATGGCGAGCGCGGTATTTTCCTGCCGGATGCGCCAGAACAGCATCAATGCGTTCAAGATGGTGAACACGACGGCAACCCAATATTCGCCGAACACCAGCGGCAGAACCGCGATCTCGCCCACAACCACCGTATAATTCGGGTGACGCAGTAAGCGGTAGGGACCGCGGCGAACCAGCGGCGCACCGGGCAGCGTGATGATCCGCGTGGTCCAGTAGGGGCCAAGCGTAGCGAGCACCCAGACCCGGAGTCCTTGAAGGACTACAAATATGGCAAGCAGTAGGAAATTAATCGGGGGATCGGGCGGCAGGAACACGACGATGGCGACGAGCCACGCCGCGTGCAACAAAACGATCAACGGATAATGCGCGCGCCCAACTTCCACAGCACCGCGTGCGAGGAGCGCCTTGGTGTTACGTTCCGCGTAAACGAGTTCCGCCAGACGCTGTACAACAACCAGTGCAATGACGACGAAGGCGAGATCGCGCATCAGTTCTCGAAGAGTTGCAGCACAGACGAGAAGCCCGGACCCAGCGCCGTCATGAGAATGCGCTGATTCTTCTTTCGCCAATCCATCCGTTCCATAACGAACAGGGCCGTCACCGCGGACATGTTGCCGTAGTCACGCAGCACAGTCCGGCTTTCGACCAGCGCGCCGCGCTCGAGCTGGAAAGCATCTTCCAGCGCGTCAAGAACTTTGGCCCCGCCGGGATGGCAGGCAAACTTGTCGATTTCGGCGAGCTTCAAATCGTTCTTCTGCAGAAAAGCGCTCAGGATCGTCGTGAAGTCATTTGCGACCAAGGTCGGGATGCTCTGCGAGAACAATGCCTTCAGACCGTCGTCCTCGACTTCCCAACCCATGATGTCGAGCGAATTGGGCCAGGTATACTCACCCGCCGCGCCGAACGCGGGGCCATCGCCTTCTACCGACAGGATCGCTCCAGCAGCACCGTCGCCGAACAGCGCGGTTGCGACGAAGTTGCTTTTGGTGAGATCGTTCTTGCGGAACGTGAGCGCGCAAAGCTCCACAACAAGAAAAAGAACCCGCGAACCGGGTCGCGATCTCGCGAGATCCGCGGCCCGGCTCAGGCCGACGACACCGCCAGCGCATCCGAGGCCAAAAATGGGAAGGCGGCGGATATCGCGGCGTAGCTGCATCCGCTCAATGACAAGCGCGTCGAGGCTCGGGGTTGCGATGCCAGTCGTGGAGGAAACGACGATCGCGTCGATATCGTCGATCCCGAGTTTTGCATCTTCAAGAAGGCCGATAGCGACCTTCTCCAAAAGATTCACCGCATTGTTTACGTAAAGCTCAGTGCGATCCTGCCAGCCATGGTCTTCGTTGTACCAATCGATGGGAACACAGGAATAACGGCGATCGATGCCTGTGTTGCCGAAGATCGGCATCAGGCGTTCGACATCGCGGCGCTCGCCGAACAGACGCCCTGCCCGGACAACGACATCGCTTTGCTCAAGGACATACGGCGGAACAGCGCTTTTCAACGCCAGCAGACGCGGCTGCATAGATGTGCTTTCTAAAACTCTGGCGGCCCCGCCGAAGCGGACTATAGCGAGGGAATTTCAGAACGCCTATGGCCCTGGCGTTCCCCGCGTCCTCCGCGAACAAATCCTAGTGTGGATTGGTGGGCGGTCTCGATGCCGAAAGGTCAAGAACACCCGG
>CAZCJI010000250.1:0-5123 GCA_964498625.1 uncultured Rhizobium sp. | reverse complement strand
AGTAGTGCAGGCCAAGCAGGTCGGTGAAACCCATGCCGCCATGCACCTCGGTCGCGGTTCGCGCGACGAAGGGGCCGATTTCCGACAGATGCGCCTTCACATGCGCGGCGAGTCGGCGCGACTGATCCGGCAGCGCGTCGAAGCCATAGGCGGCATACCAGATGAGAGCACGGCACGGTTCGAGTTCGGCCGCCATCTCGGCGCAGAGATGCTTCACCGCCTGAAACGAACCGATGACGCGGCCGAACTGCTTGCGCTCTTTTGCATAGGCGACGGCTTTTTCGATCATGCGCTCGCCCGCGCCCAGCGTGTCAGCGGCGAGGATGATGCGGCCGGCGTCGATCATGCGTTCGAGCGTCGCGGGGCCATTGCCGCCTCTGAGCGGTTCGGCGTCGATGTTTTCGAAGTTCAGTTCGCCGATGGCCCGCGTCGCATCGATGGTGGTGAGGAGCGTCTTTTCCAACCCTTTGGCCTTGGCATCCACCAGATGCAGATCGCCGAACTTGTCCGCGACAATGAAGATGTCCGCGCCGTTGAAGTCGAGCACGAACAGCGATTTTCCGCTCAGCTTTCCGTTCTTTGCCGTGACCTGCGCTTTCTCGCGTGCCCCGCTCGCCTGCTCGCTGACGGCGACACCGGCAATGGCTTCGCCGGAAGCGAGCTTCGGCAGCCATTTCTTCTTCTGACCGGCCGTTCCCGCGCCAATCAGCGCCAGCGGCGCCATTATCGCGCTCGCCACGAAAGGCACGGGTGCGACATGCTTGCCGAGCATCTCAGCCGCCAGCGCGGCATCGAGAAGAGAGAGGCCAAGACCGCCGAACTCTTCAGGGATCAGGATGCCCGGCGCGCCCAGTTCAACCAGCGCATCGAACACATCACGCGCAAACGGTTCGCTCGCCGCCCTGCGCACGCGCTCTAAGGGCGCCACGCGCGCGAGCGTGCGATCGACGCTTTCCTGCATCATCGTCTGGTCGGAGGTGAGCCCGAATTCCATCAGCTGACCACCTTCGGTTCGCGCGGCATGCCAAGGCCACGCTCGGAGATGATGTTCTTCTGGATCTGCGCGGTGCCACCACCGATGATGAGGCCGAGATCGAACATGAAGCTCGATTGCCATGCGCCGCCGGCGCGCAGATGCGGCGAATGTCCGTAGAGAATGCCCAGTTCGCCGAGGATGTCGTTCGCAAAACCGGCGAGCTGATGGTTCAGCTCGCAACCCATCAGCTTCACGATCAGCCGCGCGATGCCGGGGTCTTCGCCCTTGAGGCTCGCGGTGAGCAGGCGCAGGCCGTGATATTCCATCGCCATCGTGCGCGCCTGCAGTTTCAGCAGCCGGTCGCGATAGATCGGATGGTCCATCAGCCTGCGGCCATCGACTTCCTCGTTCATCATCATATCGACCAGCGCCTTGAAGCGCGTGCCGGCCTGATTGGGATCGCCAAGCATGCCGCGCTCGTGCTTCAGCGTCGCGTTGGCGACGAGCCAGCCCTGTCCGCGCTGGCCGACGATGTCCTTCTTCGGCACGCGCACATCGGTGAAAAAGACCTCGTTGAATTCCGCGCGGCCAGTCATGGTGACGAGTGGCCGGACTTCAATCCCTGGCGTCTTCATCGAGAACAGAAGGTAGGAAATGCCTTCATGCTTCGGCTTGTCGGGCTCCGTGCGCACGAGGCAGAAGATCATGTCGGCCTGTGCCGCGGTCGAGGTCCAGATCTTCTGGCCATTGATGACGAAATCGTCGCCGTCTTCCACCGCGCGCGTCGAAAGTGACGCGAGATCGCTGCCCGAACCGGGCTCCGAATAGCCCTGGCACCAGATCGTTTCGCCGCGCAGCGTCCGCGCGATCCAGCGCTGCTTCTGCTCTTCCGTGCCGAGCTCCAACAGCGTCGGCACCAGCATGGAGATGCCCTGGTTCTGCATCCCCATCGGCAAGCCGGCAGCGATAAACTCCTCGGCGACGATGCGCGATTTGAGGATGTCGGGCGCCGCGCCGTAACCGCCATATTCTTTGGGGACCGTGCGCGCGGCATAGCCGTGCTCGATCAACAGACGTTGCCAGCCGCGCGTCTCTTCGTTGAAACCGAAGGCCCGCGGAGCGCGATGGCCATGTTCGCGCGCAAACGCGCGGATTTCTTCACGGAACACTTCGTATTCGGGCGAGTAGGAGAGGTCCATCGGGCTCGCCATCCATCCTTCGACAAGCTCAGGATGAGGGTTGAGTTTTGGCCCTCACCCTGAGCTTGTCGAAGGGCGAGGGCCAAACCAGGTGCGAGATTTACAGGCGCTCGACGATCGTCACGTTGGCGAGGCCGCCGCCTTCGCACATCGTCTGCAGGCCGTAGCGCTTGTTCTCCTGATGCAGCGCGTTGACGAGCGTCGTCATCAGCTTGGTGCCGGAGGCGCCGAGCGGATGGCCGAGCGCGATGGCGCCACCATGGATGTTGATCTTCGCGGGATCGGCGTCGTTGTACTGCAGCCACGCCACCGGCACTGACGCGAATGCCTCGTTCACTTCATAGAGATCGATGTCGCCGATCTTCATGCCGGCTTTGTCCAGCGCCTTCTTTGTCGCGGGCAGGGGCGCTTCGAGCATGATCACCGGATCGCCGCCGATGACAGTCATCTGGTGGATGCGCGCGAGCGGCTTCAGGCCCATCGCTTTCAGGGCCTTTTCGTTCACGATCATCACGCCCGACGCGCCGTCGCAGATCTGCGATGAGGTCGCGGCTGTGATCGCGCCGCCTTCCTTGAGCAGCTTCACGCCCCTCATGCCGTCGAGACTGACATCGAAGCGGATGCCTTCATCGACCGCGTGCTCGGCCGTGCCGCCATCTTCGAGCTTGATGTCGAGCGGCACGATCTCGGTCTTGAACTTGTCGCCCTGTGTCGCCGCGATCGCTTTCTGATGGCTGTTGTAGCCATACTCGTCGAGCTGATCCTTCGTGAGCTTGTACTTTTCCGCCATCATCTCGGCGCCGGCGAACTGGCTGAACTGGATGCCGGGATAGCGCTTCTGAAGCTCGGGGCTCATATACACGCCCATGTCTGCCTTCATCGCCAGCATCACCGACGCGCCCATCGGGACGCGTGTCATGCTCTCGATGCCCATCGCGATCACGCAATCCATGGCGCCCGACATCACGGCCTGCGCCGCGAAATGCAGCGATTGCTGCGACGAACCGCACTGACGGTCCACGCTGGTTGCCGGAACGCTTTCGGGAAGCTTCGACGCCATCACCGCGTTGCGCGCGACGTTGACCGCCTGCTGGCCGACCTGCATCACACAGCCGCAGATCACGTCTTCGACTTTCGCGGGGTCGACGCCGCTGCGGTCGAGCAGCGCGTCGATAACTTTCGCGCCCAGATCGACCGGGTGCCAATCCTTGAGCTTGCCGCCCTTCTTGCCGCCGGCGGTGCGCGCAGCTGCAACGATGTATGCTTCGGCCATGTTCGTCTCCATTCCCTTGAATAGCGTTGGGCCTCATTATCATCCCCTTCGCGAACGCAACAAGTGAAGTATCGATTGACGTAAGGTAAGAGGATGTTCCTTCACCCTTCGACAAGCTCAGGGTGAGGGTCTGAGCTAACCCTCATGCTGAGCTTGTCGAAGCATGAGGGCAGGGAGATCGGTTTGGACAAAAGTAGTCAGAAGCCCGCAACCATCGCGGCGCAAGGTCTGGGCTGGATCGACGAGGCGACGCGCGCAGTCAGCCCGCCGCTGCACGCGTCATCAACCCACATCCGCGATCCGGACAACCAATACCGCTCCGGCCGCGACTATATCCGCGCCGACAATCCGGCGTTCGATCAGCCGGAAGCGGTGCTGGCTGCACTGGAAGGCGGCACGGGTGCGATGCTGTATTCGTCCGGAATGGCGGCGGTGACCGCTGTGTTCCTCGCGCTCAAGCCTGGCGATCACGTTGTCGCGCCGGCGGTAATGTATTGGGGCCTGCGCAACTGGCTCAAGACCTACGCGACCGAATGGGGTCTGCAGGTCGAACTGGTCGAGATGAGCGATCTCGCCGCGGTGAAGGCCGCGATACGCAAAGGCGAGACGAAACTTGTGTGGGTGGAGTCGCCCTCCAATCCGCTTTGGGGCATTACCGATCTCGCCGCGGTGGCTGAGATCGCACATGCCGCTGGCGCGCGTGTCGCTGCAGATTCCACGGTCGCGACGCCGGTGCTGACGCGACCGCTCGAACTCGGCGTCGATCTGGTGATGCATTCGGCGACGAAATACCTGAACGGTCACTCCGATCTCATCGCCGGTGCGTTGGTGACGCGCATGGACGATGAATTCTGGCGGCGGCTCAAGATGCTGCGCGCGCAGATGGGTGCAACGCTGGGCTCTTTCGAGTCCTGGCTGTTGCTGCGCGGGATGCGCACGCTCTATCCGCGTGTGAAAGCGTCATGCGCGAATGCAATGGGGCTCGCGGAGCGGCTGTCCGCGAACACACATGTCGCGCATGTGCTTTATCCCGGCCTCAAGACTTTCGCCGGCCATACGATTGCGGCCAGGCAGATGCAGGGTGGTTTCGGCGGGATGCTTTCCATCCGTGTGAAGGGTGGCGAGGCCGCCGCAATCGCAACGGCCGCCAATGTTCATATCTGGAAGCGCGCAACGTCGCTAGGCGGCACTGAGAGCTTGATCGAACACCGCGCATCCGTGGAAGGACCGAGTTCGCCCTGTCCGCCCGATTTGCTCAGATTATCCGCCGGCATCGAGGACACGGACGATCTCATCCGTGACCTCGAAGCTGTATTGGCGTTAGCGCACCGCTAGGCGGCTTTGCGATTGTTATTGTTGCGATGGTTGTTGTTGCCGCCGCCGTGCTTGTTGCGCTTGCGCTTGTTGAACGGCGTTTTCTTGGCATAGTCGCGGACCGGTGCAGCGGGTTTGCCGTGCGAGACAATCGCGGGCTCCTCGCCGACAACCGTGAGCTTGCGCTTCACCAGCTTCTCAATGTCGCGTAGGTAGCCACGCTCATCCGGCGCGCAGAACGAGATCGCAATGCCTTCGGCGCCGGCGCGCGCGGTGCGGCCGATGCGGTGGACATAGCTTTCCGGTTCGTTCGGCAGCTCGAAGTTCACGACATGGGTGATGCCGTCGACATCGATGCCGC
>CAZCJI010000249.1:0-5135 GCA_964498625.1 uncultured Rhizobium sp. | reverse complement strand
GCCGTGACATGATATTGTCTGGCCATAATTTCCCCGCGGCGGCGTGCGATTGCGGGAGATGAGTTAAAGGACCGGTCTCATGTTCGCAAGCATCGGACGCGCGCTCGGGCTGTTCTTCAATCCGGCCTTCTTCGGTGTCGTGCTGAAATCGGTCGCGTTGACGCTGGTTTTGTTCGTGCTTCTGCTCGCTGGCGTTGAATACGGCCTGCACGCATTGCCCACGCTGGGATCACCGGCGGTCAATCGCATCCTCGAACTCATGGCGCCCGTGCTGATGCTCTTGGGCCTGTTCGCGGTCGGCGGGCCAGTGACCGCTTTGTTCGGGTCGCTTTATCTCGATCGCATCGCGGACGCGATCGAGGCGCGCGCCTATGCCGGCGACGCCAAAGCGCCGGGCACGAAACTGGCGACAAGCCTTGGCGCAGGGATACGGCTCGCGGGCGTGGTAATTCTCGCCGACATTCTTCTTCTGCCCGCCGAAACATTTCTTCCGGGCGCTGGGCAGGTCCTCACCGTCATCGTGAACGGGTTCCTCCTGGGTCGCGAATATTTCGAACTCGCGGCGCTGCGTCATGTGTCCGTCAAAACCGCAGACGCTCTGCGCAGGCGCAACTGGGCGAGTGTGTTCGCCGGCGGTTTGGCGATCTCGGTGCTGAGCGCTATACCCTTCGCCGACTTTTTCGCGCCGCTGTTCGGCGCGGCGCTGATGGTGCATTTCTACAAACGCGTGGCGCAGGAGAAGACATGATCCGCAAGCTTCTGACGGTTTCGGCCTGCATTGCGCTTGCGGCCTGTGCCAGCCGCGCCCCGATACCGGATCGCGTGGAGCTGCCGCCCGCCCCGCCACCCGGCGAACTGCCGAATGTGCTGGGACTTTCCGCGGACGCGGTCCGCGCGACGTTTGGCGAGCCGGCCTTTGTGCGCCGGGACGGCGATATGCAGTTCTGGCGCTACAACGGCGCGGCCTGCCACGCCTTTTTCTTCCTATACAAGCAGAATGGCATCCTCACCGTGCAGCATGTCGAGACCCTTCCGCCCGGCGCGGCCATCGGCGCCGACAATGCCTGCATCAATGGACTGCGCCTGCATCCCGTGCCCTTGCCGGTGTCGTAACAGGAGAGCTGCAATTAGCGGAATGATCTTTCTTCCACAATCTTCAGAGGCAGCTCTTCTCTATATGCAAGGATCGAAGCCGCCATCGCTTGCGCCTCGTCGAGTTTTAAATTGCCGCTGATTTCGCCTTTTCCGCCCTCAATCGGCGTTTCAACTACAGGCGCAGTTAGCACTTTCCCGTCAAGAATAATTGCAAAACGCTTCCCGACATTCAAACGCGTGGCCAGTGCAAATCTTGTGCGTCCTTCGGAGGTAAGCTGAAACTCCACGACAGGCATTCCGCTAGTTTTATCTTTTTCAGCCTTTGCGTCTTCGATCATGCTGCCATTCACTACAAATCCGGGAACAAGCCGGACAAGCTCACCGGTTGGAAGAACTTTTGTATCAACGCTGGGCGATGAGGTTGAACTGGACTCGGCAAGCTTGCTTTCGCTAACAAGCCGAATGGCAAACCCATAGCTATCGGACAAATCGTTGCAGAAGACGGTTACACCTTTTTCGTCGAGAAATTTGATTCGAACGTGTTCGCCATCGATAGTGGATATGTTTTCTGGTCGGAGCCCCAGAGAGGCTGCGCGCAATGTCACGGCCGTATTCAATTGATCGGCGCTGACCTTAGCCGGAGATGGCGCAAGATGATGACCCGGCATCAATGCGATCAGTAGCGACTGATCCGGCTTTGTCGTGATGCTCAAATCTGCTCTATCTGCCAAGCCTTGCTTAATCGTTGCCAAGCGGTCCGAATTGCGCGCAGCATTCTTGGCATGAACCCAGAGCGCTGCACCTTCGCGATCAACCAGTATCGCTGGGTTCGCTAATTCCTCGAGATCGCCCATCACATCCAAGACCGCTTTATTGGGATAACTTGATTGGGCAGATCTTATCTCTCCGGAATCATTGGACACATTCGCAGCTCTGGGGACAACGTGCATTATCAGGCCGTGCGCTTCACTGAGAGCGAAACTCTTCTTGCCCGCGAACGCCGCCCTGACAGCGTCCGCGAACGCGACGTGTGCCTTGTCGTTCCAATGGGGAATCTGGACCGCGACGCCTCGATCGGTCCATTGCACAGAAACGTCATGCGGCTCCCCAAGGAATGTGCGCAGCGCAAATTCCACAATTCCCTTTTCGTTTAGTGATCCTGCGGGCGTCATGTGATCGCCAAACGGCGACTTCGGGGTTACGCGCCAGGACATTTGGTCAACGGGCTCGAATATGAACAGCGCTCCGATCTCTCGCGCCGCTTCTACTCCAAAAGTCGGGTTCTCGGCGTGGACGATCACGCCATCGGACCTTGATGTTACGACGACGCCGGGTGGCAGAGTTCTCAGATTCTTCACAAACGAGTCGAGCCTGTCCTTCTCTCTGCTCAGCTTTTCGGCGCTGTAGGATTTGAGAATTTCTGGCACGAAAGAAACTGCGATCGATTTGGTATCAATCTCGTCGACTGAGAATTTCAGGTCATCCTTGAGCCGTTGCTTCACAGTCGCAAGAACGACCGCGTCTCGTTCAATGTCGTCGCTTGTGATTACCACTTCATTGGCAAACGCACTTATTCTGACCGGATTTTGGCTGTCATCAACAAGCTCTCTAATCTGATCGGATAAGGCGTCAATATCGGCGGAGGCATAAGCATCCCGGTCAAGCGTGACGACGATCGTTTTTGATCCGCTCGCCAAAGAAACGCTGTTCGGCCCCAGCGCGATCGACAAAAAAGCGAAAACGAAGGCCGTTGCTTTAAGTCTCATCGTTTAGCCCAAACCGGTTGTGCGCCAAGTGGCGGCACAACAATCATGACGTGAAAAAACCCTAAGGGTCAAACATTTCAAGCCGCGTCTTGTCCTTGAAGTGACAGAGATCGCGCACGATGCATGTGGGACAGAGCGGCTTGCGCGCCACGCAGGTGTAACGTCCGTGCAGGATCAGCCAGTGATGCGCGTGCAGCGCGTATGCATCCGGCACGCGTTTCACCAATTTGTCTTCGACCGCCCGCACGTCTTTTCCGGGCGCAAGGCCCGTGCGGTTCGAGACGCGGAAGATGTGCGTGTCGACTGCGATGGTCTTTTCGCCGAACGCGACGTTCAGCACGACATTGGCGGTCTTGCGGCCGACACCGGGCAGTTCCTCCAGCGATTCGCTATCGCGCGGCACGTTTCCGCCGTGCTTCTCCAGCAGGATATGCGAGAGCGCGATGACGTTCTTCGCCTTGCCGCGATAGAGCCCGATGGTCTTGATGTAACGCGTGAGGCCTTTCTCGCCGAGCGCGACCATTTTCTTCGGATCATCGACGCGTTTGAACAATTCGGCCGTCGCCTTGTTCACGCCTTTGTCCGTTGCCTGCGCGGAAAGCACGACGGCGACAAGCAACGTGTAGGGATTGACGTATTGAAGTTCCGTCTTGGGATGCGGCATCGCCTTTTTGAGACGTGCGAAGAACTCTGAAATTTCGGGTTTGGTCATCAGCCGGGTCATGCGCCACAGCGTACCTGTCCCGCCGGAAATGCCCAAGCACCCTCACATTGCGTGCCGGTCTTGAACAGTGCGGTTTGCGAATGCATCATTCCAAGATGTCCGAGCAGCGACCGCTTCTGGATGTCGTGCTGCGGCCGGCGCCGCCGATGAGCCCGCGCGCGCTATCCATCGTCCTTGGTGCCGTCGTTGCGATGAACATGGCGTTCGCGATCTATTTCGTGTCGCGCGGCGCGTGGCCGATGATGCCCTTCATGGGCGCGGACATCGCCTTGCTCGCCTGGGCCTTCAGCGCCAGCACGCGCGCCGCCAGGCGCGAGGAGCATGTGGTGCTGACGCCATCGCTATTGGCCATCGCGCACAAATCGCCGGAAGGCGCGGTGAGCGAAGTGAATCTCAATCCCTATTGGGTGCGCGTGGAGATCGCCGACCCGCCCGAGCATGGCAGCCAGCTCACCCTGTGGAGCCACGGCAAAGGCGTGCGGGTGGGAAGTTTTCTTCCGCCCCTTGAGCGTGCGTCTTTTGCGGAAAGGCTGAAAACCGCGCTACGCATTGCCCGCGCGACACCGGCGCAAGAATCCTCCCTCCCCTTGCGGGAGGGGGCACGAGCCTGAGCGACAGCGAAGGATCGTGGGGGAGGGGGTGAAATGGTCGCAAGTTTCGGGTCGCAAAACCGGATCATAGGGCTCATTTTCGTCCCATGAGCGAAATCATCTCGATCGCCGAACACGGACCGGACTGGAAGCGCATGGGGCGTGCGATCCAGTACCTGAGCGAGCATTATCTTGAGCAACCGCGTCTCGAAGACGCGGCGGAATGCGTCGGCCTGTCGCCGTTTCATTTTCAGCGCCTGTTCACGCGCTATGTCGGCGTCAGCCCGAAGAACTTCGTCGGCCATCTCACGCTCGATCACGCCAAGCATGAACTTGCAGCCGGACAGAGCGTGCTCGGCGCGGCGCTGGACGCCGGACTGTCGGGCCCGTCCCGGCTGCACGATCTCTGTCTGAAGATTGAAGCCATGACACCCGGCGATTATGCGCGCGGCGGCGAAGGAGTCGTGATCGATTATGGTTTTGCCGATTGCCCCTTCGGGATCGCACTGATCATGGCGACGGAGAAAGGCGTCTGTGGCCTCGCCTTCGGTGACGAGAACGACGACGATTCGATGATGGACGATATGCGTGCGCGCTGGCCGCGCGCGGCCTATCGCGAAAACAAATCCCGCGCTGAGAAGATCGCGCGGCAGATCTTCGAGGCAGCCGGGGGCGATCTACCACTGCATCTGATCGGCACGCCGTGGCAGATCAAAGTCTGGCAGGCGCTCCTCGAAATCCCGTCGGGCAAAGTGACGACCTATCGAACCATCGCCGAAAAGGTTCATAGCGCGAAAGCGAGCCGCGCGGTCGGCACCGCCGTCGGGCGCAATCCGATCTCCTGGCTGATCCCGTGCCATCGCGTTCTCGGCAGCGACGGCGGATTGCATGGCTATCACTGGGGATTGACGCGCAAGCGTTCGATGCTCGCGCTGGAAGCGGCGCGTCAGGACAATCCCA
>CAZCJI010000248.1:0-5136 GCA_964498625.1 uncultured Rhizobium sp. | reverse complement strand
CGCGCATCTCGGCCTTGAACTTCTCGAACTGCATAACGTTCTCGATACGCGCCGCGAGGAACTCGTGCGTCGCGATTTCATCCTGGCTCGCATCGTTGAACCAGCGCATGAGGGTCGAAGAATAGACGGCGCTGAGGATTGCGCGTTTGGTATAAAAATTGAAATCGGTCGACGTGTCGCCCGCTGCGCGCCACATCGCATCGACGGTTTGATACAGAAGCTTCATGCCCAGCGGCGCACGCGCCGGCATCAGCAGGAAAGCCGCCGCGCGGCGCGCGGCTTCCTTGTGCGCGCGGGTCGCATCGATGCGAGCCAGCACCGCAGCGCCGATGCGCTCGCGCACCTTCATCTCGGCGAGATTCTTTTCAGCCAGCGCGTGCTCCATGGCAGCATCGCTCTGTTCGGAGAAAAACGCGACAAGATCCGCGGCGCCCTGCGGAAAGAGATGCACCAGCATTTCTGCTGGCGCGCCGACATCCTTGCCCGCTGCTGCGAGCATCGCATCGGTGAAGCCTTCGTCCGGCGCACGCTTCATCGCGGCATCCAGGACCGCCGCCTTCACGTCATCGCTGGAGCGGGCTTCGCTCATTCCTGTTGCGGGCTCACCCAATGACGCACTTCGGATTCGAAAATCAGTTTCGACAGGTCACGCATGCGCTGGGGATAAAGCACGCCATCAAGATGATCGCATTCATGTTGTACGACACGGGCGTGAAATCCCTTGGCCGTGCGCGCGATCAGTTTCCCGTCCGTGCCGAAGCCGCGATAGTGGATGTGGCTTGGCCGCTCGACAAAGCCGCGCAGGCCGGGAACCGACAGGCACCCTTCCCAGCCCCCATCGAGCGCGGGTTCAATCACCTCGATCACCGGATTGACCAGCACGGTCAACGGCGCGGTGTGGTCGAACATTTCGTCGGCATCGACGCCGTCCGGGGTGCGCTCGCCCGGCGCTTGGAACACAACGACGCGCAGGGGCACATGGACCTGCGGCGCGGCCAGCCCCGCGCCATTGGCGTCGATCATGGTCTCGACCATATCTGCCACCAGTCGGCGGATTTCGGGGGCGGCTGGGTCTTTCACCTCCTGCGCGCGCTGGGCCAAGACCGGGTGCCCCATCTGGGCGATTTTCAGGATTGCCATGGCTCGAATATGGGGTCCGAAGGGGCATTGGTCAAAGAATTGGTAGGTTTTTCGCCAAAAATGACCCCCGGCGAAGGTGGACAGGCCGTGACCCGTCTGATATCTAGCCCGGCCCTCGAAAGCGGCCAGGAGACCAGACTTTGCAGATCATCGTTCGCGACAACAATATCGACCAAGCGCTCAAGGCGCTGAAAAAGAAGATGCAGCGTGAAGGCATCTTCCGCGAGATGAAACTGCGTGGCCATTACGAGAAGCCGAGCGTGAAGCGCGCCCGCGAGCGTGCCGAGGCCGTGCGCCGTTATCGCAAGCTGCAGCGCAAGCGTGCGCAGCGCGAGGGCGTGCTGCCGAAGTAACCGGCGAGGGCCGTGAGTTTTGGAAAAGGCCGTCCGTCTGGGCGGCCTTTTTTTGTTTTAAGCCGCCGTCACGCGATAGGCGCAGCGCCCCGCGCCGGCGAGGATGTGTGACAGCCTCTCAACCTTGATGTCTTTGCCGAGCACGCGGTTGAACAGTGCAAGTTCTTCACGGCAGAGGCCAGTGCACAGCCGCGCAGCAGCGCAGATCGGGCAATGGTTTTCCACGAACAGCCAGTCGCCGGTTTCTGCATCGCGACGCACCTCGGCCATGTAGCCTTCGGCGGAGCGAATCTTCGCGAGCTGATCGAGCTTGCCTTTGAGCGAACGCGCGGCATCGGTCTTCGCGCGATAGGTCTTTTCCTGCTCGGTAGTGCGGAGCTTGAGGATTCTGTCCATGCCCTCGTCACCGAACGCCTTCTTCATCTGCGCGATGAGGTCGACGGCGAGCGCGGAATGGGAATCCGCGAACTGGCCTGCGGCTTCAGCGGTAGAACTCCAGAGCTTTGCCGGCCGGCCGCGTGGGCGAACCTCTTCGGTGAAGGTCGCGAGGCCCTCTTCTTCCAAAGCATAAAGATGCTGGCGCACCGCCATCGCCGTAAGACCCAGCTTCGCGGCCATCGCATCGGCGGAAATCGGGCCTTCGCGCTGGATCAGGTCCAGAACGGCGCGCCGTCCGGTCGGCGGTGTGTCATGCTGAACACGCATGGCCATTTTCTAAAGCCTCGGCTTGCGTAAATCAAGCCTCCGGCATATTTTCGAAAGTACTGGCTTTCTAAAAGGTGACGTGATGTGGACCGCAACCGGGATTTCGTCAGACGACCTGAAGGCCAAAGGCCGCAAGGTTGCCCGTCTCAACGGCAGACAGATCCTGCTGATCACTTCGGAGGGCGAGATCTTCGCCATCGCCAATCGTTGCCCACATGAAGGCTACCCCTTAAGCGAGGGCACCGAAGGCTCAAACTGCGTCCTCACCTGCAATTGGCACAACTGGAAATTCGATCTGAAGACCGGCGCCGCGCTGGTGGGCCGCGATCCGGTGCGCACCTATCCCATTGAGCTGCGCAACAACGAAATCTTCCTCGATCTCACCGAGCCACCGGCCGAAGCGTTGAAGGAACGCGCGCTAAAAGGCCTCGATGCCGGCCTCGCCGACAACGACCGGCCACGCATCGCGCGAGAGGTGGCGCGGCTGGAAGCCTCCGGCTTCGACGCGAAGACCGCACTTCTCCACGCACTGCACAGCCGCGGCAAACATCTCGAATATGGCATGACGCATGCACATGCCGCAGCTGCCGACTGGATCGCGCTCGCGGACCGCGCGCCATCCGAGGAAGCACGGTTTGCCGCAATGCTGGAGCCATTCGGACATTTTGCCTGGGACACGCTCGGTGCGCCGGAATATCCCTATGCCGACGGCGTCATGCGCTGGGATGCGGACGTTTTCGTTGCAGCCGTTGAAGCGGAAAATGAAACCACGGCGCTGGCGCACATTCGCGGCGCGCTCGCCGATGGAATTCCCTATGCGGGACTGCGGCCCGTGCTTGCAACCTCGGCACTCGCACACTACGCCGATTTCGGACACAGCGCGATTTATGTGCTGAAGGCCGGACATCTGATCGGGCATCTCGGCAATGAGTCCATGGAATCGATTCTATTTGCCTTGGTCCGCCAGCAGATCAGCGCGACGCGCGAGGAACGGCTGCCGGAGTTTCGCGGGTACGCCAAAGCGCTCAAGGCATGGGATGGAAGAGGAAGCGAACCGGCCAAGGCATCCGATTTCATTGGCCTCTCGATTGACGGTGCGCTGAAACGCACGCTCGCCTCATCGGGCAGACCGGCACGCGAGATATACGACGCACTGCTCGGCGCCGCTGCCTTCAATCTTCTGCATTTCGATCTTGGCTACGACAAAGCAACCGCTAACCCGGTCGCCGATAATATCAGCTGGCTCGACTTCACCCATGCGCTGACATTCGCCAACGCCGTGCGGCACCTGTGTGCGGATCGTCCGAAACTCTGGCCGCAGGCACTCTTGCAGATGGCGCTCTTCGCCGGACGCAATCGCGGTTATGTCGATGCGCAGCAGGACATGTCGCGTTGGCGCGTCAACGACATCGGCGATTTCATAGAGACCGAGATGGCGACGCTCTACGATCATGGCATCGTTGAGCCAATTATCGCCTGCCATCGCGTCAAGATGCTGTTCGCGCTCGAAGACGAAGTTGCCGCAGCACCCACAGCGACCTGGCTCGCCGATATGGCGAGCGCGATGAACCGCTGGCTTCACACCCCGCAGAAGCGGCACCACGGTTTGCGCATCGCGACACAGGCACGGGATTTCGTCGCGCGGGAGGGGTGAACATGCGTACCCAAACTCTGTTGCACCTCGCCGGACTTGCCGCAATTGCCGGCGGCGCGTTACGTGTTGGTGAGCCGCTTCTCAGGACCGTACTGACAGGCGATGCCCTCCCGCTTGTCTATTTCTTGATCGATGTCCTTCTTCTGCTCGGATTGATGGGTTGGTATGCCTGCCGCGCGGAGAAGCTTGGCATCGCGGGCTTGGTTGGTTTCGTGTCGGGCACCGTCGGCATTCTCGTCATCCGCAGCGCAGGCCTTTTCGGGACGCAGGGTTATACGATCGGCGCGACGCTCCTGCTGTTGGGCCTGGTTGTCATGAATGCGCCGACGCTGATCCGGCGGGACGGTCCGATCTGCCCGCCGCTCTTGTGGCTCATCGCCTTTCTGTGCGGGCTGGCATCGCTTGCCTATGCACCGCTAGCGTTCGTCGCGGGCACAGTGTTCGGCATCGGATACATTCTCGCAGGCGTTTCGCTGCTGCGGAGTTGAGCCGGCCCTCCAAACAGAAAGGGCCGTGCCAACGGCACGGCCCTTTCCATGATTTCAAAAAACTTAGTGCGAGCTGGCGACAGCGGAGTCGGAGCTGAGCGTGAGCGCACGGCCGTCCGAGAAGCGCGTTCCCGTATAGGAACCGTCCTTGCCGTGAAGCAGAGCGACGGTTTCGCCGGAAGAGGTCTTCAGTTCGACGGCGTGAAACTTGGCCTGCCACTTGGCGACCTCGGTGCCCTGCGCGCAATCGGCGGTCAGGCTGGCCGAGCCATCGGCGGCAAGAGTGATCGGGCACGCGTTGGCGCCGATCGCGAGCTTATAAGTGCCGGCAGAGGCGTCAGCAGCATGAGCAGCCGAGGCAGCGGCCAGAGCGAAGGCGGAAGTGGCGAGGAGGGTGCGGAGGCTGGTCATGTGAATAAATCCTTCAACGTTTTGCATTCAGAAAACTATAGTCAGCCCCCGCGATTGCCAAGCCCCTGGGCGATAATATTTTTTGGGCATTTTGGATGGCTTTCCCCAAAGCCAAGTAATTCCAAAGGCTTGCAGAAGCGCTTGGCGCGCATACCCCCCTCTGCAAACCTTGAAATGCTCGTTCAGCTTCCTAACGTCCGGTCGTTAACGCGGCTGCGGAACGATTCTTAGGTAGGGTTTCGGCGCTTTCCAGCCGCCTGGATAGACCTTTTTGGCGTCTTCATCTGAAACAGAGCCCGCGATGATGACATCCTCGCCGTGCTTCCAGTTCGCGGGCGTGGCGACCTTGTGCTTCGCCGTGAGCTGTAGGGAATCGATGACGCGC
>CAZCJI010000247.1:0-5161 GCA_964498625.1 uncultured Rhizobium sp. | reverse complement strand
AGGAGCGCGATCCGGCCAAGTCCGAAATCTTCATCGTCGAGGGCGATTCCGCCGGCGGCTCGGCCAAGCAGGCGCGCAACCGCGCGAACCAGGCCGTGCTGCCCCTGCGCGGCAAGATCCTGAACGTGGAGCGCGCGCGCTTCGACAAGATGCTCTCCAGCGTGGAGATCGCGACGCTGATCACCGCGCTCGGCACCGGCATCGGGCGCGAGGAGTTCAACCCGGACAAGCTGCGCTACCACAAGATCGTCATCATGACCGACGCCGATGTCGACGGCGCGCATATCCGCACCCTCTTGCTCACATTCTTCTATCGCCAGATGCCGGAGCTGATCGAGCGCGGGCACATCTTCATCGCGCAGCCGCCGCTCTACAAGACCACGCGCGGCAAGTCGGAACGCTATCTGAAAGACGAGCGCGAACTCGAGAACCATCTGATCGCTGAAGGCTCGTCCGGCGCTTCGTTCACCCTGCACAATGGCGAGACCATTGCCGGCGCCGATTTCGATGCGCTGGTGGAGAAGGCGCGCGCCGCAAAGCACGCGCTGGAAGGCTTCCCGCCGCAATATCCGCGCTTTCTGCTGGAGCAGGCAGCGATCTCCGGCGCGCTAAATCCCGACATCCTGAACGACCAGGCAAAGGCCGCCGAGGCTGCGGCCTATATCGCCCGCCGTCTCGACCAGCTCTCGGATGAGTTGGAACGCGGCTGGCATGGCGAGCCGACGCCCGATGGCGGCCTCAAGTTCTGGCGCGAAGTCCGTGGCGTGCGCGAAGCCGTGGCCATCGACGGCGCGCTGATCGGCAGCGCCGACGCACGCAAGCTCGATCGCATGGCGGTGGATCTGCAGGCGGCCTATCTCAGCTCCGGCAAGCTCAAGCGCAAAGACGATACGCGCGAAGTGCGCTCGCCGACGGAACTGCTGAACGCGATCTTCGAATGGGCGCGCAAAGGCGTGACCATGCAACGCTATAAAGGTCTGGGCGAAATGAACGCCGAACAGCTGTGGGAAACCACGCTGGACGAGAATGCTCGCACGCTGTTGCAGGTGAAGGTCGAACACGCCGACGAAGCCGACGATCTCTTCACCAAGCTCATGGGCGAGTTGGTCGAACCGCGCCGCGAATTCATCCAGGACAATGCGCTGACCGCAGCGCTGGACCTGTAATGGGACTGCGATTCCAACGCGTCCTGCGAATCTTTCCGTGGCTGCGGCTCAACGTCAGCAAAAGCGGCGTGTCGGGCAGTCTCGGACCGCGCGGCGCCGACATCAATATCGGCCGCCATGGTGTCACGACGAACGCAGGCATTCCCGGCACTGGGATTTCCTATCGCTCGAAGCTCGGCAGCCACGGCAGCAAGATCGGCGTTCTGGCGCTGGTCGCGGCGCTTGGCTTTGCTGCGTTCAAAAACGCCGATCGGCTGACCTCGATGTTCCAGCACCCGCCGACATCGGTTGCGAGCGCGGCCAAAACGCTGACAGCCTCGAAGCGCGAGCTCGCTGCACAGAATGTTGCGGACGCGGCAACGCCGGCCACAGGCGTCCGCTATGTCCATCGCGGTGGTTCAGATTTACGCGATTCTCCAACGGCTTCTGGACGGGTCCTCAAAAAAGAGTCGAAGGGCGCGCAAGTCGCCCTCGTCTCGGTCGCAGGACCCTGGGCACAAGTACGCGATGGCAACATAACCGGCTGGATGCGCGCGAGCGTGTTGGGCGCGCAGCCGCCGGAGTAGCCGTCAAGCCACGGCACCGACCAGCCAACAGGCTGCCGGTGGTGCAATCCCGTCGGGTGTCGCGAACCTGCCCAGCACGCCGCGCACGGCTTCGCGCACCTTCTCCCGCGTCGGCTCGTCGATGTCGGTCGTGGCGCGCGCAAGCGGACCGATGCGCAGCGCCTGCTCCACCGCATCCTCCAGGGTGGCACCCATGTTCATGGTGGTATCCAGCTTCCCGATGCGGATGTCGCGGTAACCGGATTTGGTGAGGATGTCCTTTAGCCGCGCGTCGTCGGCAAGTGCGAACGGGCCCGGTGTCAGCGGATCGACCGGCTCCTGCGGCGGCAACAAGGGACGCGCGGCGGCCATGGGCGCCGACGCCCACAAATTCTCCTTCATGTCGCGCCAGCATACGAAGGCGAGGCGGCCGCGAGGGCGCAGCGCCTTGCGCATATTGGCGAACGCGGGCGTGGGATTGGCGAAGAACATGACGCCGAAGCGCGAGAACAGAAGATCGTGCGTGGGATGGAACAGGTGGTTGGAAGCATCGGCTTCGCGAAAATTCGCGCCCGTGCCGCGGCTGCGCGCAACGGCGAGCATGGGCTTCGAAATGTCGATGCCGGTGACGTTGCCGCTCGGACCGACGGACTTCGCGAGCGTGTAGGTCGTCGTACCGGTGCCGCATCCGATATCCAGCACGCGCTCGGCGGGCTTCGCGGCTGCGAACGCCAGGACGGCTTCCGAAATCTTCTCGAGTGCCTTGTCGAGCACCGGCTGGAACGCCGCCCAGCGCTCTCCGGCCGGACCATTCCAGTATTCCATCATCTCGGCGTTGTTGGCGTTCATTTACCCGTCTTCCTCTCCCGCATCACCAGTATCCATGAGCGGCGCGCACGAAATTCCGCCCGCTAGTCTCAAGCCCATTGCCTGCCTTGGGCTGACGGATTTTTTCTTATCGCGATCAGCCAAAACGTAAGTGCGATCGCCATGCCAAAAAGCGCAAAAAAAGCGCCTCCCATAAAATAGTGAATGAGTCCGGCGTCAGTGAAGCGACCCGCAACAACTAGCGGGACATCCCCCAGGCTTTCATCGTCCCATTTAGGCCAGAGACCGCATATTTGGAGAATAAAGACAGTCCAAAAAGGCGTGCCGCCAATCATTGCACCACAGAATAGGCAGGCAAACAGTGAGACGCGATAATGCTTCCAACCCCATACATAAAGCGGCAGAGCGATCAAAAAGGATATGAGATACGAGCCGATGACATAATATGGAAAAACGAAAGCTTCATGACCGATGGCTTCCCACGCCGCCCATTTCTGCGTAGCCATATCATCAAAGTATCCCACGATTGCAACCAAGGCCCAGATAGGGAGAGGCGCAAGAAGAAGTCCTCGTACGACAATCTTCCACGGTAGCATCAAAGAGTCTTTCGAAAAACCTAAGATCGTGATTTCCTCTTGCGCATCGCGAGTGTCCGTAGCCTGAGCGCGTTGAGCTTGATGAAGCCCGCCGCGTCTTTTTGGTCGTAGGCACCACGATCGTCTTCGAAGGTCACGAGGTCCTGGCTGTAGAGCGAGTGAGGCGACGAACGGCCGATCACGGTCACATTGCCTTTGTAAAGTTTAAGGCGAACCGATCCGCTGACGAATTCCTGGCTCCTGTCGATGGCAGCCTGTAGCATCTCGCGTTCCGGCGAGAACCAGAAACCGTTGTAGATCAGCTCGGCATAGCGCGGCATCAACTCGTCCTTCAGATGCGCGGCACCGCGATCCAGCGTGATCGACTCCATCGCGCGATGCGCCGCCAGCAGGATCGTGCCGCCCGGCGTCTCGTACACGCCGCGCGATTTCATGCCCACGAACCGGTTCTCGACCAGATCGATACGGCCGATGCCGTTGGCGCGGCCGAGTTCGTTCAGCGCCGTCAGCAACGCCGCCGGCGAAAGCGTTCTGCCATCGATCGAGACCGCATCGCCCTTCTCGAACCCGATCTCGACAATCGTTTCCCGGTCCGGCGCATCCTTCGGATCGATGGTGCGCTGATAGACGATGCTTTCGGGTTCGACGGCAGGATCTTCCAGAACCTTTCCCTCCGACGACGAGTGCAGCAGATTGGCATCGACCGAGAACGGGGCGTCGCCGCGCTTGTCCTTGGCGATCGGGATCTGATGCGCCTCCGCGAATTCGATCAGCTTGGTGCGGCTGGTCAAATCCCATTCGCGCCATGGCGCGATCACCCTGATGTCCGGCTTGAGCGCATAATACGAAAGCTCGAACCGCACCTGATCGTTGCCCTTGCCGGTCGCGCCATGCGCCACGGCGTCGGCGCCGAGCTTTTCCGCGATCTCGATCTGCTTTTTTGCGATCAATGGCCGCGCGATGGACGTGCCGAGGAGATAGACGCCCTCATACAGCGCGTTGGCGCGAAACATCGGGAAGACGTAGTCGCGGACGAATTCCTCGCGCAGGTCCTCCACGAAAATGTTCTCGGGTTTGATGCCGAGCAGCTTCGCCTTTTCGCGCGCCGGTTCGATCTCGCCGCCCTGCCCGAGATCGGCGGTGAAGGTGATCACCTCCGCGCCATAGGCGGTCTGCAACCACTTGAGAATGACCGAAGTATCAAGGCCCCCCGAATAGGCGAGGACAACTTTCTTGACGCTCGAACCGGCCACATGCAACTCCTGACGACGAAGGGACATTTTGTGCAAAGGGCAATACAGGGTTTTCCGGCGCGGGGCTATGCGTTCGAAACGTCCCGTTCCGTTCAGACGGGCCTAACCGCTTGCCGGTCAGGTTAGCCCCAGGGCACGGTCGATCGCGCCTGCGTCGATATAGGGCCGCTCGCAGACGATCTTGTCGGAGCCCGGCTTGAACTCGAAAGACGCCATCATCCGTACACGGAACGTCTTGCCGGTGGGTTCGATGACGCACGTCCCGCGGCGCAGCGGCCCCAGATGCGTGCCGGTCAGCCAGAACTCCACCAGCACGCGGTCGCCGCCGTCTGGCGCAATGGAGATGATCTCGTTGCCCTGATCGGGGAACGGCGTGCGCGAGGCCGCGAAATAGCGCAGCACCTGCTCCCGCCCGTCGAACACGGCCGCACCGTCATTGATGTCGTAATGCGGATGCTCGAAGGTCGCGAGCACGCCTTCCCAATCGTGCACGATCTCCAGATGCATATGATCGCGCACGACCTGAAGCCTGCGTTGCTGCAAATCGCTCACCATGTCCCTCCGTCCACGCGGATCACCTGGCCGGTGACATAGCTCGACGCATCGCTCGCGAGATAGAGCGCGGTGCCGACGATCTCTTCCGGCCTGCCGAAGCGTTGCAGGCCGAGCGATTGCTCGTAGGTCTTGTTCTCGCGCCACACGGTCGAGACGTCGGTCAGGAACGGCCCCGGCGCGATGCAGTTCACGCGCACCTTCGGCGCGAACGCCTTGGC
>CAZCJI010000246.1:0-5164 GCA_964498625.1 uncultured Rhizobium sp. | reverse complement strand
CTGGTGATGGCGTTCGAAGAGGAATTCGGCATCGAAATTCCCGACGACGCGGCGGAGTCCATCGTGACCGTCGGCGACGCCGTCAAGTACATCGACAAGCAGCAAGCGGCCTAAGTCTTGGCGACTGCCATGCGTAGGGTAGTCGTCACGGGATTGGGACTCGTCACGCCGCTGGCTTGCGGCGTTGAAGAGTCATGGTCGCGACTCATCGCGTCCAAATCCGGCGCGCGCACGCTCGAGGGATTCGAGATATCGGATTTGACGACCAAGATCGGTTGTCAGGTTCCGCGTGGCGACGGCTCCAACGGCACGTTCAATCCCGATCAGTGGATGGACTCGAAGGAGCAGCGCCGCGTCGACGAATTCATCCTGTTCGGTATGGCCGCCGCGCGCCAGGCGGTGAAGGATTCGGGCTGGGAGCCAAAGACCGAAGAAGACCGCTATCGCACCGGTGTGCTCATCGGCTCCGGCATCGGCGGCCTGAACGGCATCGCGGAGACCGCGCTGCTGTTGCAGGAGAAGGGGCCGCGGCGTGTGTCGCCGTTCTTCATTCCGGGGCGTCTGATCAATCTCGTCTCCGGCTATGTCTCGATCGAGTTCGGTTACAAGGGCCCCAACCATGCCGTCGTGACGGCGTGCGCGACGGGCGCTCATGCCATTGGCGATGCGGCGCGGCTGATCGCGCTCGACGATGCCGACATGATGCTGGCCGGCGGCGCGGAAGCGGCCATCGGGCGTTTGGGCATCGCGGGCTTCAACGCCTGCCGTGCGCTCTCTACCGCTTGGAACGATACGCCGGAGAAAGCGTCGCGCCCCTATGACCGTGACCGCGACGGTTTCGTCATGGGCGAAGGCGCGGGCGTCGTGATGCTCGAGGAATATGAGCACGCCAAGGCGCGCGGCGCGAAGATCTATGGCGAGGTCACGGGGTATGGCTTATCTGGCGACGCCTTCCACATCACCGCGCCGTCGGAAGACGGCGATGGCGGTTTCCGTGCCATGCAGATGGCGCTGAAACGCTCCGGCCTTTCGCCATCCGATATCGACTATGTGAATGCCCACGGCACATCGACCATGGCCGACGGTATCGAGCTCGGCGCCGTCGAACGCTTCATGGGCAATGCGGCGGCGAAGGTTTCGATGTCGTCCACGAAATCCTCGATCGGGCATTTGCTCGGCGCGGCCGGTTCGGTCGAGGCGATCTTCTGTCTGCTCGCGATGCGCGATCAGATCGTTCCGCCGACCCTGAACCTCGACAATCCGGCGGTCACCACACAGATCGATCTCGTGCCGCATGTCGCGCGCAGGCGCGAGGTGAAGGCCGTGATGTCGAATTCGTTCGGTTTTGGCGGCACCAATGCCGCGCTGATCATGACGGCGGTGTCGTAAAGACGGGCAGGCCAGCGCCTCGCTTTCGCCAGCATTTCGTATAGAATTTCGAAGAGTAAGAAAGAAGCGGACCATATGGGTCTTCTTCCCTCGCACACGCCGCGGCGTGTGTTCGCCGGGGACGACAAGCGGGGGCTGGTCTTCAGATGCGTTTTTTTCTTTTCCTGCTGTTTCTTGCCGTGCTTGCCGGTGGCGCGTGGTTCTGGGAGCAGCAGAACTACATCGCCCCCGGACCGTCAAACAAATATACCGTCGTGATGATCGAGCCGGGCGATCATGTCGCGGCCATCGCGCACCGCCTGGCCGATGCGGGCGTGATCGCGAATGCCGATCTTTTCCGCCTCGGCCTGCGCATCCGCGATCTGCAGGGCACATTGAAGGCCGGTGAATACGGCTTTCCCGCGCGTGTCAGCATGGCCGATGTGCAGGGTATCCTCGCCAGCGGCAAATCCATCCAGCACAAGGTGACCGCCGCCGAAGGCCTCACTAGCCAGATGATCTACGACGTCGTGAAGGCTGACCCGGTGCTCGTCGGCGACGCCGGCGCGGTGCCGGACGAGGGCACGCTGCTGCCGGAGACCTATCTGTTCATGCGCGGCACGACGCGCGCGAAGATCATCGGCGAGATGCGCAAGGCGCAGCAGGCTGTGCTCGCGAAGCTCTGGCCCGCGCGCGCGGACAATCTTCCGATCCGCAGCGAAAATCAGGCCATCACGCTGGCGTCGATTGTCGAAAAGGAAACCGCGCTTCCCGAAGAGCGCCGCCATGTCGCCGCGGTGTTCATGAACCGGCTGCGCATGGGCATGAAGCTGCAATCCGATCCCACCATCATCTACGACATCACCAAGGGCTATCCGCTCGGCCGCGGCATCCGCGAGAGCGAGCTGGAACGTGCGAGGCCGCACAACACCTATGCGATCCCAGGTTTGCCGCCGACGCCGATCTGCAATCCCGGAAAGGATTCCATCGCGGCGGTTCTGAACCCGGCGACATCGGACGATCTCTACTTCGTCGCCAATGGCAGGGGCGGCCATGTGTTCTCCGCGACGGTCGAGGGACAGAACAAAAATGTCGCGGCGTGGCGCCAGATCGAGAAGCAGCAGAAGACGCAGCAAAAGCTTCCGGCGTCGCCTTTGCGGCACTAAACTCCCGCAGTCTTTCGGAGTCGCGCGATGGCGCTTGTCAGCATGACCGGATTTGCGGAGGCGCAAGGTGCTCGCGAGGGCATGCGCTGGCGCTGGGAGGTGAAGAGCGTCAACGGCCGCGGGCTGGACCTGCGGCTGCGCATGCCGCCGGGTTATGACGCCATCGAACCCATGGCCCGCACCCTGGCGAACGAGCGATTCCGCCGCGGGTCGCTGCAGGCATCGCTGACGATCGAGACACCCGAGAGCGCGAAGGGCTTGCGCATCGATCCGGTGGCGCTCGCGTCCGCGGTCAGGATCGCGAAAGAAGTTGCTGCCGAGACCGGCCTTGCACCGGCGCATATCGACGGACTTCTCGGGCTCAAAGGCGTGATCGTGCAGGACGAGGTGCTGCCGCTCGACGCGCCGGCGCGAGCCGCGCGCGATGCCGGGATCGTCGAGACATTGGCAACGGCGCTTGACGCGCTGATCCGCGCGCGCGCCGCGGAAGGGACGAAACTGGCCGCACTTTTGGAATCGCAGATCTCGGAGATCGAGTGGCTGACGGGTGAGGCAGCGAAGCTTGCTGCGGTTCAACCCGCCGCGCTGCGCGACAAGTTGACGGCGCAGTTGAAGGACATTCTCGATGGCGGCGCGGTCCCGGAAGATCGCCTGGCACAGGAAGTGGCGCTGCTCGCGCTGCGTGGCGATGTGCGCGAGGAACTGGACCGGCTGACGGCCCATGTGCAGGAAGCGCGGTCTTTGCTGGCATCGAAGGAGGCGGTCGGCCGCAAGCTCGATTTCCTGGCGCAGGAGTTCAACCGTGAAGCCAACACGCTGTGCTCAAAATCCTCCGACATCGCGCTCACCCGCACCGGCCTCGCCCTCAAGGCGGTGATCGACCAGTTCCGCGAACAGGCGCAGAATGTGGAATGAGTGAGATCAAGCGCAGGGGATTGATGCTGGTCCTGTCCTCGCCGTCGGGCGCGGGCAAGACGACGCTGTCGCGCATGCTCTTGGCGAGCGATCCCAACATCGCGCTGTCGGTGTCCGCGACCACGCGGCCGATGCGGCCCACCGAAGTCGAGGGCAAGGATTATTTCTTCATCACCCCGAAGGAATTCGAATCCTGGGTGAAGCAGGACGCATTCCTGGAGCACGCCGTCGTGTTCGAGAACCGCTACGGCACGCCCAAGGGGCCGGTCGAGGATGCACTCGTCTCAGGGCGTGACGTGCTGTTCGACATCGACTGGCAGGGCACGCAGCAGATGAAGGAACGCGCGCGCGAAGATCTCGTGAGCATTTTCATCCTGCCGCCGAGCCACGCCGAGCTGGAACGGCGCCTGAAGACACGCGCCGAAGACAGCGACGATATCGTCGCCAAGCGCATGGCGAAGGCGGCCGACGAGATGAGCCACAATCCGGAATACGACTACGTTGTCGTCAACGATAATGTCGACCGCGCCCTGATGCAGATCAAATCCATCCTCGAGGCCGAACGCGTCCGCCGCTCGCGCCTCATCGGCGTTGGCGAATTCGTGGCGGGGCTGACGCGATGACCGGTACAGTTCGGAGCATCTTTATTGAGTACGGCCTGAGTTCAGTCGTCTGCATCGCCATACTTGCCTATTGGCTGGTTTCTGGGCGGCTGCTGCCTGGCTGGATAGAGACAAGTCGCTCCCGTAGTCCGTCGATATATTGGCTTGCAGTTGCGCTCATCGTTGCCATCATACTCGATCGACTTCTGGGTATCGCGGAGTTTGCCCTGGTTACGCGCTAAACTGTTCTCTCATGGGTTGGTTTCCGCGAATTAGTGATGGGGTTGACGCGAAGGGAACTTCGCGCAATGTCTGCCGTTATCAGCACATGCAAACCGCTACACTTCTTGGCGCCTTTGCGGCGCTGTGTTCGACCATCAGCTTCGCGCCGCAGGCGATCAAGATCATCCGCACGCGCGAGACCAAGGACATTTCGGTCTGGATGTATGGCCTGACGGTGACCGGCTTCGCGGCGTGGGCGGTCTATGGCGTGCTGCTGTCGCAATGGCCGCTGGTTGCGTCCAACAGCATCTGCTTCCTGCTGTCGGCCTTCATTCTGGCAATGACTCTTTTGCCGCGCGCGAAGAAAAACGCGGTCGCAGACGCCGTGTCCGCGAAGCCTTAAGCGAATTTCTCGCCGACCATCTGTTCGCTCTTGGCCCAGAGCGCCTTGGCGCGTTCGGCATCGAGCGCATAGGCACGCACGCCGCTGCGCGCGTTCGGATTGTCCTGCGGCTCGGCGACGTGGCAATCTTCGCAATAGAGGCCGCCGACGGTTTCCGCGGATGCGACGAAGCCGCTCCACACCGTCGTGGCGGCGCCCTGTGGGATGGTTTTCCATTGGAACGCGGGTGCGCCGGCGGCTTTGTTCGCCTCCTCGATACTTTTGAGCATCGCGTCGCGCAGTTCTTGGGTCATGTGACGGCCGAGTTCGGTCATGATGCCGCCGGGATGCACCGCGGCCGCGCGGATGCCCTGTGCCTTGTGACGGCGATCGAACTCCACGGCGAACAGGATGTTCGCGGTCTTGGAGCGGCCATAGGCGCCGAACTCGGTGTAGGGCGTGCGCTCGAAATTCGGATCGTCCAGATTGACGTCGGAAAACCGGTGACC
>CAZCJI010000245.1:0-5187 GCA_964498625.1 uncultured Rhizobium sp. | reverse complement strand
GCCTCATACATCTCGCGCAGGATATCGCAGCCGCCGACGAATTCGCCCTTCACATAGAGCTGCGGGATCGTCGGCCAGTTCGAGAATTCCTTGATGCCCTGACGGATCTCGGGGTCTTTCAGAACGTCGATGGCTTTGAACTTCACGCCGAGGTTCGAGAGGATGCCGACGGTCGCGGCCGAGAAGCCGCACTGCGGAAATACCGGCGTGCCCTTCATAAACAGCAGCACGTCGTTGCTTGAGACTTCACTCTGGATACGGTCGTGGACGGAATTGGACATCTTTTTCTCCGCTAAATCGGCGGGTTCATCAGGTTTGGCAGATAGGCCCCACAGGCCTGACCGTCAAGGGCCGTAGTCTACTCGTAGATTTTCGCAGCGGCCAACATGCTGGCAGCGTGGCGCCAGGGATTCAGTGAAGACTCAAACGTCCAATCGACTGTCCACGCCGTTAACGCATCAAGAAAGCTTGGCAAATCAGCATTCTCCCAGCCCGCACTGTTCTCTTTTAAATCAGCCGTGAATGCTGTCATGAACTTCAGAAAGCTGTCTTTGTCGAAAACATTCTGAACGTCGGGCGACATTGCGCCTCCTTCAATCCTTCGCGCTTGTCTGAAGCGAGAGCGCGTGGAGCACGCCACCCATGCGGCCCTGGAGCGCGGCATAAACCATCTGGTGCTGCTGCACCCGCGACTTGCCCTTAAAGGCAGACGACCGGACCGCCGCCTGCCAGTGATCGTTGTCGTCGGCGAGCGCCGTCATGGTCACCTCGGCGTCGGGGAACGCCTGCTTGATCATGGTCTCGATTTCGGTCGCGGACATGGGCATGAAGCTACCCTAACATACTTTCGCGTTCGCGCGCATCAAACGCGGGTTGTCATGGCCCGCCGGAGTGCGGGCCACCCAGGTGACGTTGCTTCGCTGCTGATAGTTAGAACGCAGGCCAGCGTTTTGCCGTGTACCAGCCGCACGGGTTTCAACTGGATGGCCCGCACTCCGGCGGGCCATGACAATAAAAATAGAGCAGCTAATTGGTTGGCGGAATTTCCTCGCCGCGCATATAGGCCGGGAACCAGCCTTCATGGGCCTTGCGGAGGTCGGCAAGCGCCACTTCGCCCTCGCCCGTCACGCGCAGCGTCTTGGCCGCATGCGTCTTGCCGATGATGGCATGGATGATGCCGGCCTCGCGCAACTCGCCCTCGATCCTGTCGGCATCCTTCTGCGGCACTGCGATGACATAGCGCGCCTGATCCTCGCCATAGAAGAACGGGATCGCATCGACGGTCGTGCCCGCGACACCGGCTTCGATACCGACATCGCCCGCCAGCGCCATCTCCGCGAGCGCAACCAGCAAACCGCCATCGGAAAGATCGTGCGCCGTGTCGCAGCGCCCGTCCTCGATCAGTTTGCGCACGAATTCGCCGGCCTTGCGTTCGGCGGCAAGATCGACAGGCGGCGCAGCACCCTCTTCGCGGCCTTCGATCTCGCGCAAATAAATCGACTGGCCGAGATGCCCGCGCGTATCGCCGATCAGCATCAGCGCATCGCCTTCGCGTTTCAGCGCAACGGTCGCCATGCGGTTCACGTCCGCCATCAGGCCGACACCGCCGATGGCGGGCGTCGGCAGAATGCCCTCGCCATTGGTCTCGTTGTAGAGCGAGCAATTGCCGCCGATCACCGGGAAGTCGAGCGCGCGGCACGCCGCGCCGATGCCATCCACGGCGCCGACGATCTGGCCCATGATGTCGGGCTTCTGCGGATTGCCGAAATTGAGATTGTCGGTCACCGCGAGCGGCAAGGCGCCGACAGCGGAGATGTTGCGATAGGCTTCCGCGACCGCCTGCTTCGCGCCTTCGAACGGATCGGCATGGCAATAGCGCGGCGTCACGTCGGTCGTGATCGCAAGGCCCTTCTTGCGGCCATGCACGCGCAACACGGCCGCGTCGCCACCGGGGCGCTGCACCGTGTCGGCCATGACGGTGTGGTCGTATTGCTCCCACACCCAGCGGCGCGAACACATGTCGGGGCTGCCTAGAATTTTCTTCAGCGATTCGAGGATCGGCTTCTTCGCATCGAATTTCGGATTGCCGCTCGCGGGCGTGTTCCTGTTGTAAGGCCGCTCATAGACCGGCGCGGCATCCGACAGCGCGGTGATCGGCATATCGGCTTCGATCTTGCCCTTGTGCTTCACCACAAGGCGATGCGTATCGGTGGTGATGCCGATGACGGCGAAATCAAGCTCCCACTTCCTGAAGATCGCTTCGGCTTCCTTTTCGCGGCCAGGCTTGAGCACCGCGAGCATGCGTTCCTGCGACTCCGACAGCATCATCTCATACGCCGTCATGTTCGCTTCGCGCTGCGGCACATGATCGAGATTGAGTTCGATGCCGCTGCCGCCCTTGTCGCCCATCTCGGCCGACGAAGAGGTAAGACCCGCGGCCCCCATGTCCTGAATCGCGATGATGGCGTCTGTCGCCATCAATTCGAGACAGGCTTCGAGCAACAGCTTCTCCGTGAACGGATCGCCGACCTGCACCGTGGGGCGCTTCTCCTCCGACGCATCGTCGAATTCCGCGCTTGCCATCGTGGCGCCGTGAATCCCGTCGCGGCCTGTTTTCGAGCCGATATAGACGACGGGATTGCCGGCGCCCTTGGCGGCGGAGAAGAAAATCTTGTCCTGCCGCGCCAGCCCCACGCACATCGCGTTGACGAGGATGTTGCCGTTGTAGGAGCGGTGGAAGTTCACCTCACCGCCAACCGTCGGCACACCCATGCAGTTGCCGTAGCCGCCGATGCCGCTGACCACGCCGCTGACAAGATGGCGCGTTTTCGGATGCGAGGGCTCGCCGAAGCGCAGCGCGTTCATCATCGCGATCGGCCGCGCACCCATCGTGAACACATCGCGCATGATGCCGCCGACGCCGGTGGCCGCACCCTGATAAGGTTCGATGAAGCTCGGATGATTGTGCGATTCCATCTTGAAGATCGCCGCATCGCCATCGCCGATGTCGATCACGCCCGCGTTCTCGCCGGGCCCCTGCAGCACCCACGGCGCCTTCGTCGGCAGCTTGCGCAAATGCACACGCGTGGATTTGTAGGAGCAATGCTCGCTCCACATCACCGAGAAAATGCCAAGCTCGACGAACGACGGTTCGCGACCCATCAACTTCAGGATGCGGGCGTATTCGTCCTCGGAAAGGCCGTGTTCCTTGACGAGTTCTGGAGTGATGGCGGTCATAAAATTCAATCGTTCTTTTGTTTCAGATAAATGACCGATGAGGTTCCGTAATAGTCCCAAGCCAGACTCTGACTTTCATATCCGGCGGCAGAGATCGAGATTTTTGCCTCGGGCATAAGCCGGTCATATGGAAGCGGAGGCATCCAAATGCGCCCCATCTTCTCGGGTGCAAGGAAATGCCCCGATGAGTCTGAAAGCACAATAGTGATTGGCCCATCGTATTTCGGTGAATATCCAGCGTGAACCGTTACCTGCGCATTTGCCACAGGCTGATGTGTCCTCGCATCCGCAATTTGTCCATCCAGGGCAGGCGAAACGACTCCCGTCGTGGGAATGATGCAACCTGAGCACATCAGCGTGGCGACGAGTGCGACAGCTCGGCCGATTCTTGCCGAATATGCTGCCATCAACCTAACGACTCGATCAGGCTCTGAAACAAGGCCACGCCATCCGTTCCGCCGAGCAGTGGATCGACCACGCGTTCCGGATGCGGCATGAGGCCCAGGACATTTCGCTTCTCGTTCAGGATGCCCGCGATGTTGCGCGCCGAACCGTTGGGATTGTCGCCTTCCGCATAGCGGAACACGACGCGGTTCTCGTTCTCGAGACGATCGAGCGTTTCCTCATCGGCGACGTAATTGCCTTCGCCATGCGCGACGGGGAAACTCACCTGCTGGCCCTTCTGATATTTGCGCGTGAAGGCGGATTGCGTCTCTTCCACTTCCAGCGTCACCGGACGGCACACGAATTTCAGATCGGCGTTGCGCACCAGCGCGCCGGGCAGCAGATGGCTTTCGGTCAGCACCTGAAAGCCGTTGCAGATGCCAATGACCGCGCCGCCCTTCTCCGCATGCGCCTTCACCGCCCGCATGATCGCCGACTGGCTCGCCATCGCGCCGCAGCGCAGATAATCGCCGTAGGAAAATCCGCCGGGCAGCACGACCAGATCGGCATCGGGAAGCTCCGCATCCTGATGCCAGACCATCTGCGTCTTGTTGCCGGTGAGCTGCTCCAGGGCCGTGGCCGCATCGCGGTCGCAATTGGAAGCCGGAAAAACGACGACGGCGGATTTCATGGGTTCACTTGTGACCTGGAGCGGCGGGCTTCGAAGGCGCTTGGGAGTCGTCGCGATCGTCGCCGGGTTTCGGCATCATCTCTTCGCGATGCGCCACGCGAATCTCCTGCGTGATGCGCGGCGATTCCGCGGTCAGCTTCTGCCCCAGGGCGCCGCCGAAGAACGCGCTCAGATCCTTCAGTTCCTGCAGCGAGAAGTGGCGCGACACGACATGCGCCTGGTTGTCCAGCGTCCTGGCCGCGTTGTCGAGGAAATGCGCACGCTTGTCCTGCTCGAATTTCTTCGCGTCGAGCTTGGGATCCTTCTTCTGCGCGGCCGCGATCGCATGCGGCATGTAGACGTCGATCATCTTGTTGATGTTCTTGGGATCGGTCTGCGGGTGATAAAGCATGATGAATTGCTTCGCGGCCGCGACCTTCGCCGGATCGTCAGTGGGGCGGATCATCGGACCGGTATCGAGCTTGGGCTGATCCGCTGGTTGCTGCGCCGGTGGCGCGGCCGCACCGCTCAGCAGGAGGCTCACCGCCGCTGCTGCCAAGGCGATGATGGTCGCTCTGTCGTTCCCGCGTTTCATTTCCATACCCCGCCCGTTGTTGTGGCTACGCCTTGATCTCGAACTCGTATTTCTCGATCACGGTGTTGGCGAGAAGCTTCTCGCACATGTCCTTGAGCGATGCGCGCGCCTTGGCCTCGTCGCTTTCCGCGAGATCGATATCGATCACCTTGCCCTGACGCACATCGCCGACGGCGCCGAAGCCCAGACCGTTAAGCGCGCGGCCGATGGCTTTTCCCTGCGGATCGAGGACGCCGTTTTTCAATGTCACAAATACGCGTGCTTTCATTTGACGAGCTGCGGACCTCTGTTTTCGGGTTGC
>CAZCJI010000244.1:0-5227 GCA_964498625.1 uncultured Rhizobium sp. | reverse complement strand
TCGACGCCTGTTCGCCAACGCCTGAAAGACGGTTGACATCGGATACGGCGATGGCCCATGTCGCTGCGGCATGCGGATGTCCGACATGGGTCGCGCTGCGCTTTGTGCCGGAGTGGCGCTGGCTCACCGAGCGCAGCGATAGCCCGTGGTATCCCAACGTCCGGCTGTTCCGCCAAAAAGAACTTGGCGCGTGGACGCCCGTCTTCGCCGAGGTCGCCGCCGCGCTTCGGCCTATTGCGCAGGCGGCGGCGCGGCGGTAGGCGCCTGCGACGCCGTGTCGAGAACGGGCGCAGAGGAACCGGGCTGCGACGGCAGATCGGTCACGCCTGGCGTCGGTGCCGCCATCACGCCTGTCAGCATCATCCGGTACATCGTCTCCGGCACACTGTCGTTCATGATGTCGAGGAAGATGCCATGAAGTTGCGTCGATTGATCCGGCGTCAGTTCTCCGCCGTCCTTGGGCCAGTTCATGTTCGACGTGACGCGGATCGGCGCTTCTATCGCATTGGCCGGGCTCGTATCGCCGCGCTGAACCCACATCGGCTTCAGCGTGTGCGGATCGACGATGGCGATGGCGTAGTCCGCGAAAACGCCGCTGCTCTCGCCATCCATCCCGTTCTGGTTCCACATGCCTAATCCGGACACCGGATCGTTCTGAAGCATGACGGCACTTTTGCGCTTGAGCACGACAACGTAGGCATCGACATCCGATGTCGGCGTCAGACCGGCGAGCGGCGTGGCGAGCCCGTTGTTGTCGATGGTCATCTCGACGGAAGCCAGCTTCGCGCGATCGACCGCCACGGTCTTGACCGAAAGGCGCTTGTCCAGCGCAGAGGCCATCTTCGCCTCGATCTCGCTGTCGATGTTCCAGTCGGAGACTGGCGCCGTCGTCAGGCTGTGGCGGAAGAGGGCGCCGCGATGGTTCAGGTCCAGCCGGTCGCCGACAGCCGACACGACCGCGACGGAGTGCATCTTTCCCCAAGGACTCTTCTCGGTCGGGATCGGGATCAAATCGCGCGACCCCACCTCCGGCAGAACGATCCCAAGATGGAGCGCGCGCAGTGTCTCGCGCAGCGAAACCGCGAGCAGGTGCGCAAATTCGTTTTTCAGCTTGGCGCGCTGATAGGGGGTTGGCACGTCCTTGGATGTCAGCCGCAGGTCCATGGGCGCGAAGATCGACGCGAAATCCTCGCGCGCGCCTTTTCGCAGCGCGATGCGGGAGAGGGCGTGGCCGATCTTGAGTCCGTCACGGTTCATGATGTCGATCTCGAAACCGGCCGTTTCGATCGGCCGCTGAACAGGGGTATCCACCGAAAGGCCGTCGGTGAACGGGCCTGGCATTTCGGCATCAGGCCGGATTACGACCATGGCGTCGATGCCGTCCCAGGGAAGCTTGCTCAGATAATCGTAGACCGGCTTGTCGGAGTTCGCGTCGAAATGGCTGTTGGGGATGGCGGCAAGCGCACCGCGGTCGTAAGCGATGTGTTTCACGGTGAATTTTGGCGAAAGATATTTCGCGACGGTCGTCTCGACGACATCGTCGAGCTTCCAGTCGGAGACATCGATGTCCGTGTGCGAGGCGAGCAGCGCCTTGCTGCCGAGCGTGAGCTTCTGCGCGACGGCGGTGACGATGGCGACGGTCTTGATGTTCGAATAGTCGCCGGTCTTCGCTGCGGGAACGATGGCAGGGCCGCCGCCTCCGATATAGACCGGAACATAGACGTAATGACCGCCTCCGCCGCCACCTCCACCGTGTGCGAAACCGGTCGTTGGCGCGAGCGAAACGAAAAGCGCTGTCGCCAGCGCGGCGATTTTGAAACGCATAGCAATCCCCCGTAGCCGTCAGCAACCTGTGGCTGACGGCGTTCGCGGGATATGGCAGGCGCACGCCACGCGTGCAAGCACAGCGTGCGAAACCCCGGGCTAAGGCGTCGAATTGTCCGCGTGTTTAACCAAGAAACCCGTTCGCCATTGCTGCCGCAAACTCGGCGCCGGCCGGTTTGCCCCATTCGCTGAGAACTTTGCCGTTCTCGGCTTCAGCAAGCATCTGATGTCTCGAGTGGGCATCGTTGTCGTCGGCCTGCTTCATACCGATCTCGCGGGCGATGACGCGTCCGTCAGGAGCGATAAGCACATTACAGGGAACTGTGATCTCGTGGCCTTCGCCCCTGGCCATGACGCTCAGCAAGACTTCGCCAAAATGTGCCTCTGCCAGCGGTTCGAAAACATCGGCATGCAGATAGGAAAAAAGCTTCGCGATTGTGTCCGGCGTCATGCGCTTTTGTGTGCCGGAGAGGATCGGCACAATCGCAAACTTGTCGTTGCCGTAGTTTTTTTGAAGCGTCGCGAAGTCTTGAAGCTCGCTCAGGCAAGGCGTGCACCACTCGGCCCATAGCGGCATCAGCAAGGTGCGGCCGAGGAGCTGTGTTACCTGCCGCGATCCGCTGGGGCTTATGACAAGAACATCGGGAAGTTTCGCCGGCGTTGGCTTGAAGGCTTTCGCCAACGGATTGTTTGCCAGAACGCCATGCGCGATTGGCGATGCGTCGTCTTCCGCATGCGCGGAACCGGCCATGGCAAATCCGGCCACACCGGATAGCAATGCCCGGCGATTCATCTGGGCGAACTTCATAGCCATGTATCCCGTCAACGCCGCGACAGGGTAGCCTATCCTCGGTTGAAAAGCGAACTCGCGCTTAGCTACGCTTGACGATCGCGTGATAGAGCAGAAGCACGATAACGGACCCGATCACGGCGACAAACATGCTGTAGATGTTGAAGCCGGTGATGCCCGCGTGTCCGACCACGTTGAACAGGTAACCGCCAACCAGCGCGCCAACAATGCCCAGCACGATATCCATGATCAGGCCTTCGCCCGTTTTGTTGACGATTTTGCTGCCGATCCATCCGGCGATCAGGCCAAGAACAATCCAGGCTATAATTCCCATAGGCATGTGCGTCTCTCCCGTGTGAGTCCGGCACACTATAATGCAGGACAATGCAGGCTGTCGCACGCCCGGAAATGTTTTCCCGTACGATTGTCAGAATGGGTTGCCCACCGCCGGTGCGAGGCGCGCCGGTGGCCCGAGTGCCAATACCGGCGGATTGCCGGGCAACATTTCGCCGGTCAGCCCGCCGCGCTTCAAAGTGGCATCCAGACTGCCGCTGAGGAGGCTGAGGATCGCCTCTCGCACTTTGCCGCCTTGTGCGGCTTCGAAGTCCGGCGGCACAGCGGGCCAGAGCGAGACGGGAATTTCCGCGCCGACGGCCGCATCGGCGAGCATCGTATCGGGCATTCCGTAAAGGATGCCGAGCGGTTTCAGTGTATGAGCATCGATGATCGCAATGCCGTAATTGGCGAAGATGCGTGCCATCTTGTCGTCGTCATTGACAAGGCCCAGGCCGTAACCGGTGTTCTGATCCCAGACCTGCATCTTGACCTTGAAGACCACCGCATAGAGATCGACATCGCTGCTCGCCTGCAATCCTGGGAAATAGGGCGCGAAAGTGTTTTTAGGTCCGGTAATGTTCGACCACAGAAGGCGCTGGCGGTCATAAGGGACATCCTTGACCGCAAACCGCTTTGCGACGCCGCTCTTGATGCGCGCTTCGATTGCCGCGTCCAGTTTCCAGTCAGAAACAGAGCTGTGCATCGGGGTTTCTGGTCCACGGAAAAGACCTTCGTCTTCTCGCACAAGGGCAAGATCGTCGCCGAGGGTGGATATGACCGCGATGGATCTGGCCGGCGCGTAGGGATCTTGTCCCGCGGGAATTGGCACGAACGCTTTGGGTTGCGGTCCGGCCACAGGAACATCGAACTGCAAAGCCCGCAGAGTCGCCGCGAGCGAGCGGTCGACGAGGGAAGTCGAGGCCTGCTTCAGCCGTGCGTACACCGGCGGCGGAGGCGTCGCTTCGTCGGCGACAGCGAGATCGTCGCCGTAGGAAAGATGCGCGACCCGTCCCTCGTTGCCCGGAATATCGTCGAGGCGCGAGAACGCTTTGGAAATCAGCGCCAACGAATGCGCGTCGACGATGTCGATCTCATAGTTGGCGGTCAGTTCCGGCGCGTGTGAGGAGACGCCGTATTCCGTCCACAGCGCAAGCCCCGGCTTGCCTGTGACAGTTCCTTCAACATCCGGACGCACGACAATGAAAGCGTCCACGCCGGCGTTGGCGAGACCGGAAAGATAGCGCTGTAGCGGAGTTTTGGAATTGTCCCATCGGCCGTTCGGAATCGCGGCGAGGGCATTGCGGTCGTAGTTGATATCCTTGACCGCAAAGCGCTTGCCGAGCGTGCCGCGCAAATTCGCTTCGACGCGGTCGTCGATAGCCCAGTCCGCGATGCCCACGGACCAGTCATGATAGTAGATGACGTGATGATTGTAGAGGTTGAACTGCGACCCGATAGACGAAAGCACGGCGACAGAATGGATGTTGTCCAGCGCGCCGATGATCGGATTGGGCACCACATCGGGCGGCGGCATCGGAACGAAGATCACGACTGGCCCACCCGCAAATGAACGCGAAGCGGGAAACACCGCGAGCGCCATCAGGCAGGCCGCTACCAATTTGCGCATGACACCCCTTCACACAGCTTTTCAAAACAGCACCGGCACCGGGAAGCTCATTCTG
The DNA here is from genome assembly GCA_964498625.1 of uncultured Rhizobium sp. GTDB lineage: Bacteria > Pseudomonadota > Alphaproteobacteria > Micropepsales > Micropepsaceae > Rhizomicrobium. The sequence goes on along the minus strand of CAZCJI010000244.1, from coordinate 595 downwards.
CGAACGCCTCAACTTCCGGTCGTGGCGACGTATATCATGGTCGCAGTCGCGGCCGCCATCACGGCGGTCGATGCCCAGCCCAGCAGGCGCAAAACCGGCCCGGCCGTGAACTGGCCCATCTGCGTCTTGTTGGTGGCAACGATCATCATCGCGGCCATCATCGGCACGGCGATCACGCCGTTGATCACCGCGCTCCAATAGAGCGCCTTGATCGGATCGAGGCCCGAATAGTCGATGCCGATTCCGAGCGCGACCGACATCGCGATCACGAGATAGAAGCCGACGGCCTCCCACGGCTTGTTGTCGAGGCCGACCTTCCAGCCGCGGCTCTCACCGATGGCATAGGCGGCCGATCCGGCGAGCACAGGGATCGCGAGCAATCCGGTGCCGATGATGCCGATGCTGAACAGCAGGAAGGCGAATTTTCCCGCCAGCGGTTCGAGGGCACGCGCCGCATCGGCGGCGGTCTGAATATCGGTCTTGCCGGCGGCGTGCAGCGTGGCGGCGGTTGCGATCATAATGGCAAGGCCGACAAGATTGGATACCGCCATCCCCGTCAGCGTATCGATCCGCATGCGGGCGAAGGCCCGCTTTG
>CAZCJI010000243.1:0-5245 GCA_964498625.1 uncultured Rhizobium sp. | reverse complement strand
CCGCTCGAGCTTCTTGAACAGATCCAGTGTGCAATCCGACAGCCGGTGGCCGTTGCGGTTGTAGCAATCGACCTCCACGATGCGGTTGTCGCGCCAGAAATGTTGAATGCGTCCGCCCTGCGCGAGGCAGTGCAGCACGCGCTGCTCCAGTTTCGAGATATTCAAGGGAATCGTCTTTCATCACGCCGAACTCTGCGAACGGCGCGCTATCGCGCACGCGTCTCGCGTGTCTTGCGCCGGTCAGAAGAACCGGCAATCAGCGGATGACGGCAATCTCTGTCATGGTCCCTCGGGCGGTCGGGATGATCGTTGCGATGTACGGATTGCGGTCCACGCTGTCAACGGCGGACCGATGATCGCTGTTACGGCTGGTCGTTTGGCGCGACGAACCGTTGATAGATCAATAGATCCAGCGGTGGCACTTTGTCCTGGCCGGCGATCTGGCCGAGCAGATCGTGCGCCTGGCCCCTGTGATGCGTCTGGTGATTGAACAGGTGCGCCAGGATGTCGTGCAGCGGCTGCGTCTGCGGCGCCCCGCTTGTCGTCTCATAGACGAACGGCGAAGCGATCTGGTCTTCGGAGAGCGCAAACACATGCGAGACGATGCGCGCATTCTCGGCATCGCGCGCCGCACGCAGGGACGTCATATCGGCGTAGAGGATTTCATCCAGCCTGGTGCCGCGCGGGGAGTGGCCTTCTAGCCTGCTCATCCACAGCCGGTCGGTGACCACCAGATGATTGAGCGTGCCGAGCAGCGATTTGAAGAAGCCGCCACGATTTTCCGCGAGTTGCTCTGGGCCAAGCCGCGCGGCGGCGTCATAGAGTGTGTTGTTGGCCCAACGGTTGTAGAGCGCGAACTGACGAAAGTGGTTCTGCAAGGATCCCGGCATGCACCCGAGACTAGCGCCGAAGTTCGATCGCGTCGAATGTGGATTCCTGAACCGGATAAAACATTTCCGGACGCTCGCCACTGGACTCGGATATGCGGCAGCAAAAATCGTAGCCGCGACCAGAAATGCGTTAGGCGTCCGCCTCGTCTGCGCTCGCTCCTTCGGCGCCGGATTCCGAAGCCACCCAGGCCCTGAGTTCGGTGGATGTGGGCATGCCCACGACATTAAATCCGGCATCGACGAAGTGGACTTCGCCCGTTACGCCGCCTGAGAGATCGGAAAGCAAATACAGCGCAGCACCACCGACATGGTCGAGCTCCACGGTTTTCTTGAGCGGCGCCTGTGTCCTGTTCCATTTGAAGACCGTGCGCGCATCGCCGATGACGGCACCGGCCAGGGTTCGCATAGGACCAGCTGAGATCGCGTTCACCCGGATCCCGTCGCGGCCGAGATCGGCGGCGAGGTAGCGCACGCTCGCCTCGAGCGCGGCCTTCGCGACACCCATCACGTTGTAGTTGGGCATCACGCGGCTGGCCCCGAGATAAGTGAGTGTCACCATCGCGCCGCCGGTTCCGCCCGCGCTGGGCGCCGTCATCAGATGCGACGCGCGGTTGGCGACCGCGGTGAACGAGTAGCAGGAAATATCCATGGAACGCGCGAAATTCGCGCGCGTCGTATCGACATAGCGGCCTGTGAGCTCGTTCTTGTCGGAGAACGCGATGGCATGAACGAGGAAGTCGAGGCTTCCCCATTCCTTCTTAAGCGTGTCGAACGCCTTGTCGAGTTCGTCGTCTTTCTCGACATCGCCCGGCATGATCAAAGTGGAATTGCCTGAGGGGATGAGACGGCGCAGACGTTTTGCCTGCGCCTCGCCTTGATAGGTAAAGGCGAGTTCCGCGCCATGGGCTTTAAGCGTACGCGCAATGCCCCAGGCGATGGAGTGATCGTTCGCGACGCCCATGACAAGGCCGCGTTTGCCCTTCACCAGATCGCTGATTGTCTCGCCGTTCTGGGACAAAGCACTCACGCGTCGGCGCGCTGGAACACCAGCGTCGCGTTGGTGCCCCCGAAGCCGAAGCTGTTGGACATCGCGACGTTGATCTTGGCGTTATCGATCCGCTTGCGGACGATATTGGCGTCCGCGACCGCGGGGTCGAGTTCCTCGATGTTCGCGCTCTCGGCGATGAAGCCGTTCTGCATCATGAGCAACGTATAGATCGCCTCATGGACGCCGGCCGCGCCCTGGCTATGCCCGGTAAGCGACTTGGTCGCGCTGACGGGCGGCATTTTGTCGGCACCAAAGACCTGTTTGATCGCGTCGATCTCCGGAATGTCGCCCACCGGCGTCGAGGTCGCATGCGGATTGATGTAATCGACCGGATCTTTCACGTTTTCGAGTGCGAGCTTCATGCAGCGCACCGCGCCCTCGCCGCTCGGCGCGACCATGTCGGCGCCATCGGCGCTCGCGCCATAGCCCACGATCTCGGCATAGATCTTCGCGCCGCGTGCTTTCGCGTGCTCAAGTTCTTCCAGAATCAGGATTCCACCACCGCCGGAGATCACAAAGCCGTCGCGGCTTTTGTCATAGGCGCGCGAGGCCTTCTCTGGCGTCGCATTGTACTTCGACGACATTGCGCCCATCGCATCAAACAATTCACTGAGCGTCCAGTCGAGTTCTTCGCCGCCGCCCGCAAACATCACATCCTGCTTGCCCCACTGAATCATCTCATACGCATTGCCGATGCAATTGGCAGAGGTCGAACACGCCGACGAGATCGAGTAGTTGACGCCTTTGGTCTTGAACCAGGTAGAGAGGTTGGCCGAACAGGTCGACGACATCGCCTTCGGCACCGCGAACGGCCCGATGCGTTTGGGCGAGTTGTTCTGCCGCGTGACATCGGCTGCACCGACGATGGCTTTGGTCGAAGGGCCGCCCGAGCCAACGATCAATCCTGTGCGCGGATTGGAGATGTCTTTCTCCTCGAGCCCGGCATCGCGGATCGCCTGATCCATCGCGACCCAGCAATAACCCGCGCCGTCGCCCTGAAACCGGCGCGCGCGGCGATCCACCACGGCATCGAGATCTATTTTGAGGCTACCATGCACCTGGCTGCGAAAGCCCAGCCGCACATAGTCGTCGGCAGTGACAATGCCCGATTTCGCCTCACGCAGGGACGCGACGGTCTCCTGGGCGTTGTTGCCGATGGAGCAGACAACACCCATACCCGTTACAACGACTCTTCTCATATGCGCCACGCCAAATTGCCGCCCGCCGACTTAGTGCGGCGCAGCGTTAGATGTTGAGAGGACATTCTAATCCTCAGGCCGGTTGCGGGGCAGCCGTTTTTGCGAGTGCGGCGGCGGCATCGGTGAAAAGGCCGACCTTAAGGTCTTTGACCTCAAAGGCGGTCTTGCCATCCACTCTCACAATGCCGTTGGCAACGCCAACCACGAGCTTGCGCATGATCACGCGCTGCAGATCGACATAGTAAGTGACCTTCTTGGCCGTCGGCAGGATCATATCCGTCAGTTTCACTTCGCCGACACCAAGCGCGCGGCCGCGGCCGAGACCACCCATCCAGCCCAGGAAGAACCCGACCATCTGCCAGAGCGCGTCGAGACCGAGGCAACCCGGCATCACAGGATCGCCAAGGAAATGGCATTTGAAGAACCAGAGATCGGGCTTGATATCGAGTTCGGCTTCGATCTCGCCTTTGTTCGCGCTACCGCCCGCGTCGGAAATTTTGGTTATGCGGTCGAACATCAGCATCGGCGGATAGGGCAACTGCGGATTGCCGGGACCGAAGAGTTCCCCCCGCGCACAGGCCAAAAGGCCCTGAAGATCGAAGCTCGTTTTCCGTGCCGGGTTGGGCGTATCCACGTTAGCGTTTCCTTCTGCCGCCCCTTGACTTGGGCGGTACTTGGGCCAATTCTCGTTTGTTAGAAGTATTCTAACAAAGCGCATGACATCTTAGCAAAGATGCGGCGCGAGCGTCAGCCGCGCAAGAGGCTCAGGGTTCCGTGATGGCCAAGAAAATCCACGAAGTTTCCAGCGAGAGTACCGTGGATCGGTTGCGCGCGTCCGGCCTTCGCCCGACGCGCCAGCGCCAGGAACTTGCCGGTCTCCTGTTTCGCCATGGCGACCGCCACCTGACAGCCGAGAATCTGCATGACGAGGCACTGGCCAACGGCATCAAAGTGTCGCTCGCGACCGTCTACAACACGCTGCACCAGTTCACAGAAGCTAGCCTTTTGCGCCAGGTGATGGTGGATGCGGCGCGTTCCTATTTCGACACGAATATCGGCGATCATCAGCACTTCTACTGCGAAGACGAAAATAGGCTGATCGATATCCCGGGCGAAACGATCGCAGTCGATGGCATTCCGGCGCCACCGAAAGGCACACAGATCGAACGCGTGGATGTCGTCATCCGCGTGCGCAGCGCGTAGCCGGCCTCTACGGACAGATGGACATAGCTGCTTGAAACCTACACGGCGCTCATCTGCGCATACAACGCCGCGATGCGCCCCACAGCGTCTTCGGATTCCCCGCGGTCCGGTGTTTCATTGGTGTCGTTGTAGCCGCGCATGTCGCCGCCATCGAGCACCTGCATCACGATTCCGTCGCGTCGCGACAGCACGCTGACGCCGTCCCAGTAGAGTCCGTAACTCGCTTCCGGCTGCGGGATCAGCCAGCCGATCTGGCCGCGCACGGGCACGACGCTTTCATCCTTGCACAGATCGCGCGCGCCATAACCTGGACAGTTGATGATCACATTCTCGTTCAACTTCACGACATCGCCGAGCGTGTTGAACTCGGCGTGCACGAACTTGCCGCCGGCCGCGAAGAAATCGCTCAAGAGCGTGTGACCATAGTCGGCGATGTTGAACTGCATCTGCGTGTTGTGCCGCACCACCGATGTCGCCGGAAATGGTGTGGAACCGGGCGGCAGCTCCTCGCTCCTCGGCGAAATATCGAGAATGCGATCGGAAAAGCTCGCGAACTCCAGCGGTGAGGGTGGGTGATGCCCGACATGATCGCCGCCGCTTAAGTAATAGCGGTCCGTCCATTCCACCGGATTGCCCGGGAGACCGAGATAGCGCCGATAGGTATGAAACGAGATCCGCGCCATCTGCTCCCACAGCGCGGGAAAATCTGGCGCGACCTTATCGGACAGCGCGATGCGCGAATCCGGCGTCCAGCTTCCAGTCGCCCGCGCCGAACGCGTGTCGGGCAGCATGTCGCGCGCATAGATCGTGACTTTCGCCCCTGCTTGCTGCGCTGTGATCGCGGCGGTGATGCCGAGCGCGCCGCAGCCGATGACCGCGATCTCCTTCGGGCTCGACTGCATGGC
>CAZCJI010000242.1:0-5261 GCA_964498625.1 uncultured Rhizobium sp. | reverse complement strand
CGTCATATCGACATGCTTGTCCGGATTGAGGTCGGTGTAGACCATCAAAACCGTGCGATCGGGCGAGATCACATATGAGGTCCGATCGGAGTATTCCGGTTTCTGCTTCAGCACCGCGTCGTATGCCTTGACCACCCGCTGATCGGGATCGGCGGCGACCGCGAATTTGTTGCGGCACTCGACAGATGAGAACTCCGTCACGCGCTCCGGATTGCCCGAGGTCACGCCGATCACAGTGGCGCCGAGCGCCGCGAACTTGTCGGTCGCCTCGGCAAAATCATGCGCTTCGACCGTGCATCCGGGCGTAAACGCTGCCGGGAAGAAATAGAGCACCACCGGGCCTTTCTTAAGCGCGGCATTGAGCGAGAAGTCGAACTCCTTGCCGGCCTTCGCGGCCTTCAGATCGAAGTCTGGCGCCTTCGCGCCGACGGTGAGTGCTGCGTATGCCGGCCCAGTTGCGATACAGGTTAAAAGCGCGGCAGTTCCTAAAATCCGTTTCATGGATACTCTCCTCAATTCCTCAAAAAGCACCATAGCGGACTTGAAAGTAACCGGAACCATGCCAACCTCAATTTACGCAATAAAGCCGGAAAGCAGTCATGCGCGCTGACCTCAGGAACCTGGTGTCGAAGCAAAATCTGAAGGCAGCGTGGGAGTTTGTCCGCGAACCGGCGATCGTGGCCGGGGTCCTTCTCGTTTCGACCACGGCGTTGGCGCAGCCCTTCTACATTCCCTCCGGCTCGATGGAGCCGACGCTTCAGATCGGCGACGGGCTGATCGCGACCAAATACGACTACGGCTACAGCCGCTATTCCGTACCCTTCGGCGTGGGCCCGGCCTCGGAAACGCGCTTGCTGCAGAAGGCGCCGTCGCGCGGCGATATCGTGATCTTCCGCGATCCGAGCGAACCTTCGAAGACGCTGATAAAACGTCTCATCGGTTTGCCGGGCGATCATGTGCAGATGCGCGAAGGGCATCTTTGGATCAACGGCAAACAATTACCGCTGAAAGAAGATGGCATCGGAACCGCCGAAGACGAAGAAGGCGGTATGTATCACGTCGCGCGCTACACCGAGACGCTGCCGAACGGCATCAGGCACACGATCTTCAAGCAGGGCTGGAACGGAGAACTCGACAACACAGAGGAATTCGTGGTGCCGAAGGATCATTTCTTCATGATGGGCGACAATCGCGACGACTCGCTCGACAGCCGCGTTCCTGTCAGCCAAGGCGGCGTGGGCTTCGTGCCGGTCGAAAATCTCGTCGGCCACGCCAAAGTGGTCGTGGGGTCGTACGATTATATCGGCAGCCTCGCGGACAAGGGTGTGTTCGAGCGTCTGCGAGCGAGCCGCTTCTTCAAGGCACTCGATTAGTCGGCCCAGCTGGCGCCGAAGCGCGAGGTCTGCGGCAGGATGGCCTGTGCGACCTCCTGCTGAAACTGGTCGCGGGCGACGATCTTATCGACCATCGCCGCGATCTTGCGCCGGTCGTATTTCGCGAAAGCTTCCGTCGTCGCCGGTGTCGGCCAGTAGAACGTACGGCCGACAAAGGCGTCGAGCTCCTTCGACCACAATTCGTGCTCGCGCTTGTCGTCACCCACGAACTTGCGCCGTTTATGAACCAAGATCGGAAGATGCGGCTCGACCAGCTCGTACACTTCGCTTTCGAGCGAACGCTGCGGCGCGAACGTCGCGGTGGCAAACAGCATGGCGATGGCGTCCGCAAACGTGTCGCGAATGACCTGTGCCAGACCGTTGGTGGAACGCACGGAAGCGATGGAAGACATTCTGTCCATGCGCGCAGCATGGGGCGCATCTCTTAATGCGAGGCTGAGAAAGCTGGTTAGGGAAGCGTTGGAAAATGATCGCACAGGCCGCTACCATAGCGCGATTTGTGAATTTCCGTAGTGCAAAAATCCTTGACCGTCAGGGTTTAATGCACTACATTTAATTGCGAACACCATGGAATTCGAGTGGGATGAAGCCAAGCGCCTAACGAACCTGAAGAAGCATGGTGTCGATTTCGCTGACATCGAGGAGTTCGGCTGGGATGTTGCCCTCTTGGAATCCGATGAGAGCAGCGACTATGGCGAGGACCGCTTTATAGCGCTCGGCCATTCAGAGGAAAAATCCATCTGGTGATCTTCACACTGCGCGGGCCGGTTATCCGGATCATAAGCATGCGAAAGGCAGAGAAGAAAGAAGTACGCAGGTATGAAAAAGAAACCTATTAATCTGGATGACTATCCCGAACACGCGGTTTGGGATCCGGACAACCCGCCGCTCACGGACGAACAGCTGCGCCGCATGCGTCCGCTGCGCGAGCATCCGGAACTGCTTACCGGATTGCTCGAAGCATCCGCTAAACTGCGCGCGCAGAAGGCAGCACGCGGACGACCGCCGCTTGAGCATCCCAAGATTCAGGTGACACTTCGTCTAGACGAGGAGATCGTGAAGGCATTCCGCGAGGACGGCCCCGGGTGGCAGAGCCGCATCAACGAAGAATTGAAGAAGACGGTGAATGAGCATCGAGCCCATGATATGTCTTATATCGGGCTTGACGGTTTTTCTCGCGGTTGGGTCGCGGTTCAAATTGGTTCGCACGGACGTAGCATTGATTTCTTTGAAAACATTGAGCGTTTGACGAGTGTGCGGTTCCAACGCGCAGCTATCGACATTCCAATCGGGTTGAGCGACGAAGGCAACCGAGCTTGCGATATAGAGGCGCGCAAACTCATCGCACCACATCAATCTCGCGTCTTTCTAGGTGCGCGCCGTTGGATACTAGATTGCACATCGCCCGCGCAGGCTAACCAAGAAGCACGCCGCCGTAGACAGAAAGGCGTGGCGGTACAGCTATTCTGTCTAAAGCCAAAGATCGCGGAGGCAGACAAATTGGTTCGACGGATGGGCCAGGACAAAATTATAGAGACGCACCCGGAACTCGTATTCTGGCGACTGAATAATTGCAGGCCACTACCCTCTAAGAAAACCAAGGTAGGATTGGCGCTGCGGCGTGCGTTGCTTGAGCGCGACGGGTTCGATGACCTCAATCAGTGGCTTCAGCAACGAATAGGCAAGGGTGCAAAAGCTGACGACATCTTTGACGCCTGTGCGTGCGCAATTGCAGCGAGGGATTGCCGACATAAAGTCCCAGCAACAGACGCGCTGGCTGACGGGACGGGATTGCGCATGGAGATCAACTTCTAGCGCTGGAACCCGCGACATCGCTGACCGGGTTATAATGTTGCGCCGCCCCCTCCCCCATGCTATCTGCCTCGCGCGGAGCGGAAGCGATTCCCGCCGCAAGTAAATTTCATAGATTTTTCAACGTGTTATCACGGGTGCGCCAGTCCGGAAAAGCGCGCCAAAGACAAGAGAACGCGAGTGGCTGACGAGGCACATCTTTCGGGTATCGCGGGGCGCTATGCGACCGCGGTTTTCGACCTGGCGGTGGACACGAAATCGCTCGATGCCGTTGCGTCCGATTTTGCGGCCCTCAAGGGCATGATGAAGGCAAGTCCTGACTTGGCCCGTCTTGTTCGCGCGCCAGTGTTCAGCCGCGACGATCAGAAGAAGGGCCTTAGCGCCGTGCTCGAAAAGATGGGCGCGAACCAGCTGACGCAGCGATTCATCTCCCTGCTCGCCGACAAGCGCCGCCTGTTCGCGCTGACCCATATCATCGCGGCCTTCGAGGCGATGGTGGCGCGTCAGCGCGGCGAGATGCGCGCCGAAGTCACTTCGGCTCGCGCGCTCAAGGACAACGAGATCGAAGAACTGAAGCGCGTCCTGAAAGACAAGCTGAAGCGCGACCCGCTGATCGAAACCCATGTCGATCCGACATTGCTCGGCGGCCTGATCGTGAAGGTCGGCTCGAAGATGATCGATAGCTCGCTGCGCACGAAGCTCGACGGCATGCGCACGGCGATGAGAGGACATTGAGAATTGCCTGCTCTCATGCTTCGACAAGCTCAGCATGAGGGACCGAACTAACCCTCACCCTGAGCTTGTCGAAGGGTGAGGCAACGAACGAAGGAAGCAACACCATGGATATCCAGCCCGCCGAAATCTCCGCGATCCTGAAGCGCGAAATCCAGAACTTCGGCGCCGAAGCCGAAGTCAGCGAAGTCGGCCAGGTTCTGTCCGTCGGCGACGGCATCGCGCGCGTCTACGGCCTCGACAATGTGCAGGCCGGCGAGATGGTCGAATTCCCCGGCGGCATCCGCGGCATGGCGCTGAACCTGGAAAGCGACAATGTCGGCGTTGTGATTTTCGGCAACGACTCCACCATCAAGGAAGGCGACACCGTCAAGCGCACCAAGGCGATCGTGGACGTGCCGGTCGGCAAGGGTCTGCTCGGCCGCGTCGTCGATCCGCTCGGCAATCCGATCGACGGTCTCGGCGACCTGACGAACGTAGCGGAGCGCCGCCGCGTGGACGTGAAGGCGCCGGGCATCATTCCGCGCAAATCGGTGCATGAGCCGGTGCAGACGGGCCTCAAGGCCATCGACACGCTCATCCCGATCGGCCGCGGCCAGCGCGAACTGATCATCGGCGACCGCCAGACCGGCAAGACCGCCGTCGCCATCGATACCATCATCAACCAGAAGGCCGTGAACGCCGGCACCGACGAGAAGGCGAAGCTCTACTGCATCTATGTCGCCATCGGTCAGAAGCGTTCGACCGTCGCCCAGATCGTGAAGACGCTCGCCGACGCCGGCGCGCTCGAATACACGATCATCGTCGCCGCGACCGCGTCCGAGCCCGCGCCGCTCCAGTTCCTGGCGCCGTTCTCCGGCTGCGCGATGGGCGAGTGGTTCCGCGACAACGGCATGCACGCGCTGATCATCTACGACGATCTCTCCAAGCAGGCAGTCGCCTACCGCCAGATGTCGCTGTTGCTGCGCCGTCCGCCGGGCCGCGAAGCCTATCCGGGCGACGTGTTCTATCTGCACAGCCGTTTGCTTGAGCGCGCTGCGAAACTGAACGAAGACAATGGCGCCGGTTCGCTGACCGCGCTCCCCGTCATCGAAACGCAGGCGAACGACGTGTCGGCCTACATTCCGACCAACGTGATCTCGATCACCGACGGCCAGATCTTCCTTGAGACCGACCTGTTCTATCAGGGCATTCGTCCCGCGGTGAACGTCGGTATCTCGGTGTCGCGCGTGGGGTCTTCGGCGCAGATCAAGGCGATGAAGACCGTGGCCGGCCCGATCAAGGGCGAACTCGCGCAGTACCGCGAAATGGCGGCGTTCGCGA
>CAZCJI010000241.1:0-5275 GCA_964498625.1 uncultured Rhizobium sp. | reverse complement strand
TGCCGGTGTCGCGGGCGACATGAGCCATCTGCTGTTCAAGGTCCTGATCGCCGCGTTGGCCGCTTTGGCGGTGATCGCGGGCGCCGATTACTTCCTGCAGCGCTTCCGCTTCATCCAGCGCAACCGCATGTCCAAGCAGGAAATCAAGGAAGAATACCGCCAGACCGAGGGCGACCCGGCGGTCAAAGCCAAGATTCGCCAGATTCGCAACGAGCGCTCGCGCCGCCGCATGATCGCCGCGGTTCCGGAAGCGACCGTCGTGATCATGAACCCGACCCATTTCGCCGTCGCGCTCAAGTACGAATCAGGCAAAATGGCGGCGCCGATGTGCGTGGCCAAGGGCGTCGATGCGCTCGCGCTGCGCATCCGTGAAGTCGCCGAGGACAATGACGTTCCTGTTGTCGAAAATCCGCCGCTGGCCCGCGCGCTGCACGCCTCTGTCGAGGTCGATCAGGCGATCCCCGCGGAGCACTACAAAGCCGTGGCGCAGGTCATCGGTTACGTCATGCGTCTCAACGGGAAGATGCGCGCGAACTGACGCGCGTTTCACCCGCGTTTGCGGTAGGGTTCGCCCATGATGGCGACGCGGAGCCTCACGATCACCAATGGCGGCGGTGTCCCGGCCGGCGCATGGCGCTGGGCGGCGCTGATTTTCCTATTCCTCGCCATAGGCGCGGCCGCGCTCGCCGTGATGACGCCCGATGCTTCGCGCTGGGCGGGCGTGATGCTGCTCGCCGGCATCGGCGCCGTGGCGTCGATCTTCCTCTATGCGATCTGGCCGAGGGAGTCCTTGACCACGCAGGACGCGCGCCGCGTGGCAGAGGCCGCCGCCCGTGCCAACGTCGCGTGGGCGATCACAGGCACGGATGGCGCCGTGCTCGACTGCAACGACGTCTATCGCCGCATGGCAGGTGCGATGCAGGGCGAGTCGGCGCCGCCACCGGAATTGGCGCTCGCCGGTGAACCCTCGACACCCGTTCTTTATCGTCTGACGCGGGCGTCCGCAGACGCGGTCGCGCGCGAAGAATCCTTCGTCGTCGCGCCGGGGTTGGAGATCGTCGCTGCGGTCAGGCCACTGGCGGACAAGCAGACCGCGTGGTGGTTCACGCCGCGTCTCGCGCCGAGTGCCGCGCATACCCAAGCTGCGGCCGTGGTTCCTGTCCCACACGCCACCGAGCCCCGTGTCGGCGACATGTTCCGCGACGCGCCGATGGGCATGGCTTTCGCGAACAGCGATGGAAAGCTCACCGATGCCAATCGCGCATTTGGAAATTTCTTCGGCACGCTGTCGCCGCTTGCTGGCCGCAGCCTGACCGAGCTTGTCGAACAGAATGATCGCGCGGGATTGAGCGATCTGCTTTCCAAAGCTACCGCCGGTTCGGTTGAAATCCGCGCCGCTTCGAACAGCGAACGCATGGCTGAACTGTTCGCGCACCCGACGAAGGACGGCCGCGTCATTCTCTATTTGCTCGACGTGTCGGAACATAAAGCTCTGGAGACCAAATTCGCCCAGTCGCAGAAGATGCAGGCTGTGGGGCAGCTCGCGGGCGGCGTCGCGCACGACTTCAACAATCTGTTGACGGTTATCATCGGCAACAGTGAATTCCTGTTGATGCGCCATCAGGCTGCCGATCCTTCGTTCAAGGAAATCAACGAAATCCACCAGAACGCGTTGCGTGCTGCGACGCTTGTGGGACAGCTGCTCGCCTTCTCGCGCAAGCAAACGCTTCAGCCGAAAGTGCTGACGGTGCGCGACGTGATTGGCGATCTCGCGATCCTTCTCAAGCGGCTGCTGCGCGAAGGCGTCGATCTTTCCCTCGATCAGGGTTCCGATCTCTGGCCAATCCACGCCGACGAGGCACAACTTTCCAACGCCATCATCAACCTGGTTGTCAACGCGCGCGACGCGATGCCTAAAGGAGGCACCGTCACGATCCGTACAGCGAACGAGAGCGTCTCCAGCGCGGCAACGCTCGGCACCGCAATCATGCCCCCCGGAGATTATGTCCGCATCGATGTCGCCGACACCGGGGTCGGTATTTCAAAAGAGCATCTCGGCAAGATCTTCGATCCGTTCTTCACGACCAAGCCCGTGGGTCAGGGTACGGGTCTCGGCCTTGCAACCGTGTACGGCATCGTCAAGCAGACCGGCGGCTTCATCACGGTGGATAGCGAAGTCGGAAAAGGCACGACCTTCCGCATCTATCTGCCGCGCTATCGCGCCGATGAGAACGCGGCGCCTGCCGCCGAACCCGAGCGCGCGATCGCGCGCGATGTTACGGGTCAGGACACGATCCTTCTGGTGGAAGACGAAGACGCGGTGCGCAGCTTCGCGGCGCGTGCGCTGCGCCTGCGCGGTTACGAAGTGCTGGAAGCCTCCGGCGGCGAGGAAGCACTCGATATCGTTCGTGCGCACAAAGACACGATCCATTTGCTCGTCACCGACGTGGTGATGCCGAACATGGACGGTCCCACGCTCGTGCGCGCGGTGAAGAAGCTGCGGCCGGATATGGCGGTGATCTTCATGTCCGGTTATGCCGAGGAAGCGTTCCGCCGCAACGACGAGAAGGCCGAAGACCTCCACTTCCTGCCCAAGCCGTTCGGTCTCAAACAACTCGCCGCCAAGGTGAAGGATGTGCTGGCGGGAAGCCCGGCGCGCTAGTCATTCCGCCGGCACCAAACTCGCCGTTTCGCTGCGATTGAAGTAAGCCACAGCCGCCGAAATCATCACGACCAAGCCCCCGAAGGTCACGGCATCGGCCACGCCGACGCGTCCGGCGATGCTGCCCAGCATCAGAGAGCCCCACGGCAACATGCCAAGGAACGACTGCGTGTAATGCGAAATCACACGGCCGCGCATGTGTTCGTTCGCCGTGAGCTGGATGATCGTGTTGGTCGTGCCGCCGAGCAGCATCAGGGAGAACGCCGTTGGCAGAAGCAGCGCCGCGCTCAGCCAGAGCACATGCGAATGGGAAAAGGCGATCAGGCAAAGGCCGAACACCGCGGAAGCGAGGATCGGCGCCAGCACCAGCCAGCGCTCACGAATGAGGCTAAGCGCATAGGCTCCGACGAGCGCTCCCAGCCCAATGCAACTCCAAAGCGTTCCGAGAGTTGTCGCATCGCCGCGGAGCAGATCGCCCGCGAATGCCGGCAGCAATGTGAGATAGGCCGCGCCGAAACAGGAGGACACGCCCACCAGCGTCAGCGCGGAGCGGATCTTCGGCTGGCCAAAAGAATAACGATAACCATCCAGGATCTCGCGCAACGCATGGTCGTTCACGCGCCGCGGCCGCACCGGGATGCGCATGAAGAACAGGCTCGTCAGCACGGCGCCGAATGAAAGCGCGTTGAGCGAGAAACACACGCCCGCGCCGACGATCTTCAAGAGAAAGCCTGCCAGAGCCGGTCCGACGACACGCGCAAGATTGAACATCATGGAATTGAGCGCGATGGCATGGCGCAAATCAGGCCGCCCCACCATGTCGAGCGTCATCGACTGCCGTGTCGGGATATCGACGGCGTTGATCAGACCGAGCCCGAACGCGAGTGCGATGATCTCCCACACCTGCACCACATGGGCCAGCGTGAGCGCAGCGAGTATTGCGGCCTGAATTGTCGACAGGCTTTGCGTCACCATCAGCATTCGTCTGCGATCGACACGATCCGCGATCAGTCCCCCGAACGGCGCCATGAAGAACACGGTCACCTGCGCGCAGAACGAGGTGAGGCCGAGCAGGAACGGCGAATGCGTCAGGCTGTAAACCAGCCAGCCCTGCGCGACCGACTGCATCCAGGTGCCCATCAGTGACACGAGTTGTCCGGAAAAAAACAGACGATAATTGCGGTGGCGGAAAACCTTGAGCAATGCCCAGGCGGAAGATGCATCGGCAAGATCGGCGACTTCTTCTTCCGACGGCGGCTCGCCCAGCGGCGTACCCACAACCTCATCGGGGATTTCGTCAGGCAGCACGGTGCTTGTCAGCGGGACCGGTTGCGTGCTTGCGTCCGTCCTATCGCTATTCGAACTCGAGGTATCCATGTCCAACATCGACGTACTCTTCCAACCTTTCCGGCTCAAGGGTCTTTCGCTTCCTAACCGGATTGTCATGGCGCCTATGACGCGCTCGAAATCGCCGGATCAGATTCCGAACGATGCCGTCGCTGCATACTACCGCGCCCGGGCCACAGGCGGCGCGGGCCTGATCCTGACCGAAGGCACATCGCCGGAGCACAAATCCGCGTCCAACGACGTGAACGTGCCGGGCTTCTTCGGCGAAGCCTCGCTCGCCGGTTGGACGAAGGTTCTGAAAGAAGTAAAAGCGGCCGGTGGTCACATCATGCCGCAGCTCTGGCATCAGGGCATCGTGCGCCACGCGGGCAGCGGGCCGTATCCCAACGAGAAAAGCATGGGGCCGTCGGGTCTTTCGCGTCCCGACAAGAAAGTCGCAGAGCCCATGACCGACAGCGAGATCGGCGATGTGATCGCTGGCTTCGCGAAAAGCGCAGGCTATGCCAAGCAACTCGGCTTTGACGGTGTCGAACTGCACGGCGCGCACGGCTACATCATCGACGAGTTCTTCTGGGAAGGCACCAACCAGCGCGACGACAAATATGGCGGGTCGCTGGAGGCGCGCACGAACTTCGCCGCCGACGTCACGCGCGCCGTGCGCAAGGTCGTGGGCGAGGATTATCCGATACTGCTGCGCTTCTCCCAGTGGAAACAACAGGACTTCACGGCACGGCTGGCACATACACCTGCGGAGCTAGAACGATTTCTGAAACCACTGGTCGATGCGGGCGTGGATATGTTCCATTGCTCGACACGACGCTTCTGGGAGCCGGAATTTCCGGAGGAAGGCGCCGATATGAATCTTGCCGGCTGGACCAAGAAACTCTCCGGAAAACCGACGATGACGGTGGGTTCGGTCAGCCTGAATGCGGATTTCATCACCGCGTTCACGAAGGCCGGCGCCGAGACGACCGGCATCGACCGGTTGCTGGAGATGCTGGCGCGCGGCGATTTCGATCTCGTCGCCGTCGGCCGCGCGCTGATCGTCAATCCTGACTGGCCGCAAAAAGTGCGCGAGGGCCGCTTCGATCAGCTCAAGCCCTATACACCGGAAGCATTAGCAACACTGGTCTAGCGCGGTGCTGCCTCATGCTTCGACAAGCTCAGCATAAGGGGTAGTAGACAAAGCCCTCACCCTGAGCTTGTCGAAGGGCGAGGGCTTTGTCGTCTCCACACTCTCATCTTCAGCCCGTATTTCGGGCGTAA
>CAZCJI010000240.1:0-5321 GCA_964498625.1 uncultured Rhizobium sp. | reverse complement strand
CTCGATCTCCTGCGGCGAGAATTGCGCCTTGGCGGTCTCGACGATGGCCTCGTCCGCCTTCACCTTTTGTACGACTTCGCGCACGAGCCTGAGCATCGCCTTGGCGCGATCGTCGAACACCGGCGCGTCGAAATCCAGAACTTCCAGCGCCGCGATCTGCTCCTTGGTACAGCCGGCGCGCTCACCGATCGGCACATGCTGGACCCATTCATAGACGCCGCCTTCCAGCCGCGCGACGGCGAGAATGATCATCTCGCGCAATGCTTTGTGCAGCTTCTGCTTGGACAGGATCGCGTTGCCAAGCCCCAAGGCAGGGCCGAAATTCGTCTCGGCGTTGGCCATCATGCGGAAGATATTGAGCTTGTATTTCAGGCCATCGAAGACGGCGCGCGCGTCCGGCGGAAGCGCATCGACATTGACATAGGGAATAAGCGGCATGGGCACCTCTTCAGTTCGATGAATCGACAATGACGGATTTGATGATGGCGAACACGGCCAGATCCGGCGCCAAGGCAAGCCGCGCGACCGAGGCCCGCGTGATCCGCGCGACCAGTCGCGACGCGCCGCAGGCGAGCTGGACTTCCGCCTGCGGGCCATCGTCCTTACGGATCGCGATCACGCGCGCGGGAAGCACGTTGTTGGCGCTGATGGCGCGCGGCTCCTCAAGCCCAAGCATGATGTCCTCCGCGCGCACCCGCACGCGCACCCGCGCACCCACCGGCCGCGCAATCCGGGACACGATCAGCTGTCCGCCGGCAAACGACAAGGCACTTAATCCATCGCTCGGGCGATGCGATACGACACGCGTGTCCAATACCGCGCCGACGGGATCGACGTCGGAGTTCAGCCGGGTGAGCAGATCGAACACGCTGCCTTGTTCCACCGAGCGGCCGTCGCGCAGCACGACGATGTCATCCGCCAGGCGCGCCACTTCATCGACGGCGTGGCTGACATAGATCATCGGCAATTTCGCTTCGTCACGCAGGCGTTCGAGATAGGGCAGGATTTCGCTGCGCCGCGCGGCGTCGAGTGCTGCGAGCGGCTCATCAAGCAAAAGAATATCCGGCGATGCGAGCAGCGCGCGGCCGAGCGCCACACGGCTTTTTTCACCTCCCGACAACGCCTTTGGAGACCGTGCGAGGAGGTGCGAGAGCCCAAGCAGCTCAACCACGCGCCCGACTTCGTCCTTGCCCGCCGGATTCTCCGCGCGACGCCACCCGAAGCGCAGATTGTTCTTCACGCTCATATGCGGAAACAGGCGCGCATCCTGAAACACATACCCCGTCCGGCGATCGCGCACCGGAACGAAGACACCCTTCTTCGTGTCGAGCACGACACGTCCATCGATTGCGATCCGGCCCTGGTCGGGACCAAGCAGGCCGGCAACGGCGTTGATGACACTCGTCTTGCCCGCGCCGGACGGCCCGAACAGCGCGGTCACACCGCCATGTTCGATATGGAAAGCGACCTCCAACTTGAACGCGCCGAAGCTGTGGCGAAGCTCGACCTCCACGCTCATCGGCGTATGCGCCTCTGTGCGAACTCGGCGAACACCATGAAGATGAGCGCCAGAAGAATGGAAAGCAGCGAAAGCCTCGCGGCCTCAGCTTCGCCGCCCGGCGTCTGCAACGCGGTGTAGATCGCGAGCGGCAATGTCCGCGTCTCGCCGGGGATGTTGGAGACAAACGTGATGATCGCCCCGAACTCGCCGAGGCAGGCTGCAAAAGCCGTGACCAGCCCGGCGACAATCCCGGGAAACGCAAGCGGCAGGGTGATATTCAGAAGCCGGTCGAGCCAGCCGGCGCCCAAAGTCTCGGCAGCGGCGTCCAGACCAAGGTCCGCGCCTTCGAGCGCAATCCGGATCGCGCGGACCTGAAACGGAAACGTGATGATCGCGGAGGCCAGCGCAGCACCAGTCCAGCTGAACACGAAGCGGATGCCGAAGGTCTGAAACAGCCAGCCGCCCAAACCTGCCCGCGTGCCAAAGATCGTGAGCAGCAGAAAACCCACCGCGACGGGCGGAAGCACCAGCGGCAGATGGACGAAACTGTCCACAACCACCTTGCCTGGAAACCGCGTCCTGGCCAATGCCAGCGCCCCTGCCAGGGCGAAGGGGAGTGCGGAGAACACCGCCACGGCCGCCACGCGCAGGCTGAGCAGAAGAGCCTCGCTCTCGGCCGGGGTCAGAAGGTCCGTCATCCCGGCCACTATCGGCAGCCACCAGCAGCCATGGCAAGGCAGATACGCCAACAGATTTCCGGCCCCATCCTGCTTGACCCTTCACGGGCGCCCCGTACCGTTCGCCCATGGGCCGAGGGACGATGCTTGCGTGGGGTGTGACCGCCGCTCTGGCCGTGCCGCTGGCGGGCTTTGCAGCTGCCGAAATACTCTCGTCCCCGACATACCCGGCCATCTACGTCGTTCGCCACGACCATTGGAGTGAAAACGACGAGCGCGATTACAGCCGCTTCGTGGCCGAAATCGGCGATTCAGGGTGCAACACGGTCGATTCCTGCCTGCACAGCGCGCGCAACCCTTTTCGCGGCACCGATCCAGACGGCGTTCAGTTTGAATCCGACTGCGCGGACCTCGCCTACAATCTGCGTTTCTATTTCGCGTGGAAGCGCGGATTGCCATTCGGATATGTGAGCGCCGTGAGCGCGCAAGGCTCGGATCGCGACATCCGTTACACATTTCGCGGCAATACGGTGACGGAACGAACGACCGTGCCGAGCGGGGGCGAAAGCGGCTACGCGATCTGGGACGAGATCCGCGACGCGGTCTCTTCGGCCACGTTCCGCATTCATCCCGATCTCGAAGAGCCCATGGATTCCGATCTCTATTCACCGGCCATTGACGCAAAGTCGATCCGGCCCGGCACGATGATCTACGACCCCAATGGTCATGTCGCGACAATCTACAAGGTCGAACCCGACGGCCGCATCCGCTACATCGACGCCCATCCCGATTCCTCCATCACGCACGGGTTCTTCGATCTGCGGTTTGTGCGGGCCTATCCCGGCATGGGCGCCGGATTCAAGAACTGGCGGCCGGTCCGGCTTATCGGCGCACGGCAGCGCGGGGACGGTGTCTTTGTCGGCGGGCGCGTCGTGCCGCTCCGCAACAGGGAGATCGCCGATTTCTCGGATGAGCAATTCTACGGCAACGGAGCGCGCCCGGACAGCGATCGCGACTGGCAGGACGGCCGCTTCATGCTGAACAACGCAACGATGGACTGGTACGACTATGTGCGCGCGAAACTGGCGGGCGGGAGACTGACGTTCGATCCGTTGCGCGAGGTCGCCGACATGGTCGATTCCAACTGCGCCGATCTGCACGACCGCGTCGACTCCGTGAATCTCGCGCTTCGCGCGGGAATGGCGGACAGACCCGAACCTGACCGCCTGCCGGAAAACATCTACGGCGCCGACGGTGATTGGGAGACGTATTCGTCACCCTCACGGGATGCACGGCTCAAGACCGCGTTCAAGGAGCTGCGCGACTATGTCGAGCGGTTCATGGACATGTACGCAGCGCGCGATCCGAAGCTCGCTTACAGAGGCAGCAATCTCGCCGCCGACATACTGACTATTTACGACCGCCGGGCGGCGCAATGCACGATCACCTATACGCGCAGCGACGGCTCGCCTTTCTCGGTCAGCTATGAAGATATGCGCAGACGGCTGTTCGCGTTGTCGTTCGATCCCTATCAATGCGCGGAACGCCGATGGGGCGCGGCGGCGGACGAGTTCGCGACTTGCAACGAGCCGACACTGAAAGCCGCCTGGTATGACGCCGAACAGAACCTGCGCAATCAGATCGACCGGACCTACGAAGCCGAGATGGATTTCACGCTCCAGGAGCTGAAGACGCCGGGGCCCGGGAAGGGCGTTCCGGTGCCGCCCGATATCGACGTTCGCTTGTATCTTTTGGGTCTGCGCGGCGCACCGCCAGTCAGACCGCAGACACCCACGGCGCCGTAAAGAAGAAAGGGCCGCGCACCTTCCGGCGCGCAGCCCATCCCCTCAATCGTATGCGCTTATTTGCGCGCGTAGAGCGCCCAGAGCCGTGCGATCATGGCCTGGTTGGCGTTGTCGCCTTTTGCCGCCTTCCCAAAGGCGCGAATGGCCGCGTCCTTCTGGCCGGCACCCAGATAAGCCATGCCGAGCCGCGTGTTCGCGAGATCGACATCCGTCTTGTCCTTGGCGATGCCGGCCTGGATGGCGCTGATCGCATCCTGGAATTTGCCCATGCCCCAGAGATCCTCACCCAGCTTGACGAGCGCGTCGCCTGACGGCGCCTTTTGCGCTGTTGCCAAAGCCTCCGGCGTGGCGGCCTTGTCGCCGGCCATCTGGGTCTTGGTCATGGCCATAAGACGATTGACGCTGTCACCCGAGAGAATCTTCGCGTCGATGCCCTTCTGTTCGACAGCCTGTGCTTCGGCGGCAAAACCACCGGCAAGCGCGAGCTTCGCGAGCGTGAGGTATTCATCGCCTGTCGTCAGCGTTCCCGTGCGCAGTTTCAGACGATAGATGTCGAGGGTTTGCGGATCCCGGAGACCACGCGTGCGCTGCGCCGATTTCAGCAGCTGGCCCCAATATTCCGGGGTCTGCGAACGGGCCACGAGTTGTTCGAGCGCTTCGGTCTGCGAGACATCATCGCCTGCGCCGAAGGCGCAGGCCATCTGGATCTTCAGCACGATATCGCTGGCGCCATTGCCGAAGTGGCTCTTGATGTAGTGCACGCATTCCGTGTTGCGGCCAAGCTTGTAATACGCGGTTGCGACAGCCGCCATGTCGTTGGCGTTGAGGCCGCCCTCGCCCGCATCGGCGATCACCGCGGCCCAATGACCGGCGCGATAATCGTTCGCCAGCTTTCCGCCGGACGCGCCGGATTTGGACGCGATATAGGCCTTCATCTGGGCGATCACATGGCTTTCCTCGCCGGTCAGCCCGCCGACGCCCGCGGCCTCGTTCACCTTTGCCATCGCCGCGCTATAGTTGCCGGAGGCCGCAAGTCTTTGCGCTTCCTGTAGCGGCTTGCCGACCTGAGGACGCACGGCGGCCACGGCGGGGGTTGCGGCGACCATCGCGAAGGCGCTCACGCCTGCCAAACCCAGCATGACAGCAGCGATCCGCGAACGGAAAGATTTCGAGTTCATCGTCAAAGACCTCATTTCACAAGCAAGCGCTCCCGGAACATGCGTCTGCACGTTCCGCAAGCGCCGTTACCCCTCACATTATTGACCGTACTGAGCCGTGTTCTCGAAACCGATCTTCGTCACGCCCAGGCGCTGTGCATCCGCAAGCACCATCGCAACC
>CAZCJI010000239.1:0-5348 GCA_964498625.1 uncultured Rhizobium sp. | reverse complement strand
CGAAACAAGATGAAGGCGCGCCATTGTTCACGGCGCGCCTTTTTCTTTGCGCGCAGAAAATGGCTTAGTGCAACGTGTGTGAGATCTTCATCAGCGCGGGTCCCATGATCACCGCGAAGAGGCACGGCAGGAAGAAAATGATCATCGGCACTGTAAGTTTGGCGGGCAGCGACGCCGCCTTCTTTTCCGCGTTGGACATGCGCATTTCACGGTTTTCCTGCGCCGCGACACGCAGCGCCTGGCCCAAAGGCGTTCCGTATTTTTCGGCCTGGTTGAGCGCGGTCGCAACCGCTTTCACGCCGTTGTGACCGCAGCGCAACGCGAGATTCTCGAACGCCATACGGCGCTCGGGAAGATAGGAGAGTTCGGCCGTCGTCAGCGCCAGCTCTTCGGCGAGCTCAGACGATTGCTGGCCGATCTCGGCAGCGACCTTTGTGAAGGCCGGTTCGATCGACATGCCCGATTCGACGCAAATCAACATCAGGTCCAGCGCATCGGGGAAGGCGCGCATGATCGACTGGCGCCGGCGCGAGATCGTATTGGAGACGAAAAGATCGGGAAGATAATAGCCCACAAGCGCGGCCGCGATCGCGACGCCCACTTTCATCATCGTCGACCACGCGAAATGGGCGATGAAGAAGACATAGATCAGCGCGATCGCGAAGACGATGAACGGCATCACGAAGCGAAAGAACATGAACACCATAACCGGCGTGGGCCCGCGATAGCCCGCCATGGCGAGCTTTTCCTTGCTGCCATCCGACGCCACCAGTCTGGCGAGATTGAACCGTTCGACTATGCCCTTCATGAATTTGACCGAGCCGACGGCTTCGGTGCGCAGCGAACCGCGCTTGGCATTGAGCGCCGCGTGATGCTTGGCGCGCAATTCCTCGCGCCGTTCGGCGACGTTCTTCAGGCGCTGTCCCAACCCGTCGCGCTCGGCGAGCGGCATGCCGAGCGTCACGATGGTGGCGAAGGCAAAGATGCCCGCGGCCAACGTCGCCAGAAACGCAGGATCGAAAAGCAGGTCCATAAGATCGGCGCCCATGATCTCTCTCAGTGCTTGAAGTTGATCATCTTGCGCATCACGAAGATGCCGACGCCCATCCAGAACACGCAGCCGGCAAGAATGAGGTTGCCCGTGCGTTCCGTGAAAAGGAGTCTGATGTATTCCGGTGTGGTCAAGTAAATGATGCCCATCACCGCCGGCGGCAACGAACCGATGATGCCCGCCGACGCTTTGGCTTCCGACGACATCGCCTTGATCTTGCCTTCTAGGCGCTTGCGATCGCGCAACACACCCGACAGGTTGCTGAGCGCTTCCGAAAGATTACCGCCCGATTTCTGTTGAATCGTCATGACGATGCCGAAGAACGAGACTTCGGCGGTCGGCATGCTCTCGAACATGCGCTTGCAGCCCTGGTCCAGCGTCACGCCGACCTTCATGCCTTCGACCAGGCGCAGGAACTCGCCGCTGACCGGCTGCGGACTCTCGCGGGCTACGATGCGCAACGCTTCATTTGTGGGGAGGCCCGAGCGCACGCTGCGCACGACGACATCGATGGCGTTGGCGAATTCGGAGGTGAATTTCTTCTCGCGGCGCGCTTTCATGAAGCCGAGCACCCAGCGCGGCAGACCTATGCCGGCGCCAAAGGCCGCCATGATATCGACCAATATGCCCTGTCCGGTAAGAAAACAGAAGACCGCGATACCGACACCGAGGCCGGCCGAGGCCATCCAGAACACATTGACCGATACGTCGGGCAGGCCGGCCTGATCCAGCCTGCGGCGCATCGTCAGCTTCTGTTTCTGCTCGGCGTTCTTGTTCTCGATCTGCTTGAGCAGCTGCTGAACGTTTTTTCGTTTCAGCGCATTGGTGTCCGCTGCGGGACCGCCGCGCAGCTGCGCTGCCGGCTGCTTCACGACAGAGGCGACGCGTTTTTGCTGCTGCTCGCGCGCGCCGCCGGCGAATACGAGCCCCGCTCCGCCGAGCGCCAGAACCATCAGAACCGCAACTATGGCGAAGAGCATTGCCGCCTCAACTCTGAAGCGCGTCGAGCGCCTCGGCCAGTTCGCGCTCGAGATTGTAGTAACGCGCGCGCTCCCAGAACGCGGGGCGAACGATACCCGTGCCCTGATGCTTGCCGCGCAGACGGCCACTCTCGTCTTCGCCCGTAATATCGTAGACGACGAGATCCTGCGTAATGACGACGTCGCCCTCGGTGCCGACCACCTCGGTCACCTTGGTGATGCGGCGCGAACCGTCACGCATGCGTTCCGCCTGGATGATCACGTCGATGGAACCGACGATCATCTCGCGGATGGTCTTGGTGGGAAGCTGGAAGCCGCCCATCGTGATCATCGATTCGAGACGGCTCATCGCTTCGCGCGGGGAGTTGGCGTGGAGCGTGCCCATCGAACCGTCATGGCCGGTGTTCATGGCTTGCAGAAGATCGAACGCTTCGGGTCCGCGCACTTCGCCCACGATGATGCGTTCGGGACGCATACGCAGACAGTTTCGGACAAGATCGCGCATGGTGATCTGTCCCTGGCCTTCGAGGTTCGGCGGACGCGTTTCCAGGCGCACGACGTGGGGCTGCTGAAGCTGAAGTTCGGCCGCGTCTTCGCAGGTGATGACGCGTTCGTCGGCCTCGATATAGGCCGTCATACAATTGAGCAGCGTGGTCTTACCGGAACCGGTACCGCCGGAAATCAGGATGTTGCAGCGGCAGCGCCCGATCACACCCAACACGCGCGCGCCTGCCGGCGAGATCGATCCGAACTTGACCAGATCTTCGAGCGTGAGTTTGTCCTTGCGGAACTTACGAATGGTGAGCGTGGGACCGTCGAGCGACAGCGGGGGGGCTATGACGTTCACGCGGGAGCCGTCGGCGAGACGCGCGTCGCATATCGGCGAGCTTTCATCGACGCGACGGCCGACCTGGCTCACGATGCGCTGACAGATGTTCATGAGTTGCGCGTTGTCGCGGAAGCGGATCGAGGTGAGCTGCACCTTGCCGCCGACTTCGATGAAGACCCGGCTGGCGCCATTGACCATGATGTCGGCGATGTCGTCGCGCGCGAGCAGCGGCTCAAGCGGACCGTAGCCTAGAACGTCGTTGCAGATGTCCTGAAGCAGGTGTTCCTGCTCCGCAATCGACATCACCACCGCTTTGATGGAGATGATCTCGTTGACGATGTCGCGGATTTCCTCGCGCGCCGAATCCGGATCGAGCTGCGCGAGCTGGGCGAGGTCGATTGTATCGATCAGGGCGCTGAAGATCAGGGTCTTGATCTGGTAATAGTCTTCGGAACGCTGATCGACCTGCTGCCGCGGCTGGGCCTTGACCGGCGTAGGGGCCGGCGCGGCCTGCTTCATCGGCGCCGGCTCGACACGCGGCGGGACGGATGCACCGGGCTCGGTGCGTTCGGACGGTGCAGACGGCGGTATCGCCGCCATCGGCGGACGCTTGATCTCTGTCGCGGCATTGTCTCGCTTGCCGAACATTTCTTATGCCCTCTTCTTTCCCTTGTTGAGGAAGGAAAGAAGCGATGTTGCCGCTTTCGGCTGAATCTGGGGCGTACGCCCGGTGACGACTTGCGCGAGCCGGCGGATCGACTCGCTGCTCGGCGCATTCGCCTGCAATTCAATCAGCATCTGGCCGTTGTTTGCGGCCTGGCCAAACAGCGTGGGATCGAAGGCCATCACACAGGCAGGCTCGACGCCCAGCGTCTCGGCGAAGTCCTTCGCCGGGATTTCCGGACGCTTGGGCAGGCCGACCTGGTTGAGAACCAGGCGCGGCGGCGCATCGTTCGGACGGTTATGGCGCAGCAATTCGATCATGCTCTTGGCGTTGCGCAGCGAAGCCAGATCCGGCGTCGCCACCAGCACGATCTCATCGGCGCCGATCAGGGTTGCTTTCACCCACGGCGCCCAAACATGCGGCAGATCGACGATCACGCAGGGAGTCATGCCGCGTACCGCCTCCAGAACCGACTCATATGCATCGGGGCCGGCATCGTAGTCGCGTTCCAACGCCGCCGGCGCCGTAAACAGCGAGAGATGGTCGCCGCGCTTCATCAGCAGACGGTCGAGCAGCACGTCGTCCAGACGCTCGGGCGCGGTCAGCGCTTCGGCGACGCCCTGACCGGGCTCGTCGTTGAAGTCCAATCCGAGCGTGCCGAAGGCAAGATCGAAATCGACGATCGTCGTGTTGATCTGCATCTCATGCGCCACGCACCAGCCGACATTGTGCGACAGAGACGACGAACCCGAACCGCCGCGCATGCCGAGGAAGGTGATGATGCGGCCGATGGGTTGAGCACCCGGCTCGAGATAGAGACCGGAAATGACCTCGATCAGGTGCATCGGGCTCAGCGGTGCGACGAGGTATTCGCTGGCGCCCCGGCGCATCAGTTCGCGATACAGCTCCACGTCGTTGACGCGGCCCACCACGATCACCTTCGTCGATGGGTCGCAGACATGGGCGAGCTTGTCGAGTTCATCGAGCGCGGCCTGACCGTTCAATCGCGTTTCTACGATCAGAAGATTGGGCGTCACCGCGCCGTGATAGTGGTCGACGGCGGCGTTGATCCCGCCGAGCTGGACATTCAGATGCGCTTTCGAGAGCCTGCGGTCCGTGCTCGCACGCTGCAGCGCCGCTCCGGTATCCGGAAATTCGACGAAAGCGTGGATCGAAATGCGCGGTACCGGGCGCTCATGCGGTTGTGCACCGAAGGCTTCCGTTTCTGGAACATGCAACGTGGTCATCTCGACAAAACCCGCTATTGGATGCTGGAGCTTTCGCCCGACTGTTCGACGCCCTTGTCGGCCGTATGCTTGTCGGCCTGGGTGACTTCACCCTTTTCATAGTGACCCATGACACCGTTCCGCCGCGTCGCATCGGACGCATCCATCGTGCGCGGCTGAACCAGATCGCGAGGATCGGCGACCATGGCGGTGATGTTCTGCTGGACGGAGCAGCCGAAATTCGCGGTCGGCTGATTGTCCGCGGTATCGCCCCAATCCTTCGACCAAGGATCGTCGCAGTTCTCGACATGGGCCTTGTAACCGACATAACCGATCTCGACGCGGTTATCGGCATCGCCCGGCTTGGTGCCGACAAGAATGCGATCGCGCGGCACGCCGAGAGACGCAAGCCGCTCGCCGAAATAGCCGAGGGCGGCGTTGGCATTGCTGCCCGCGGGCGCCGTGATCGAAATCGCGCCATTACCGCTGTTCAGGAATTCGGAGACGAAGACGCTGAAATGCGCCGCGTCTTCCGGCATCAACCCGGCATCAGCCGCGGAGAACGGCAGCTTGATGGAGTGATAATCCGGCTCGACCG
>CAZCJI010000238.1:0-5356 GCA_964498625.1 uncultured Rhizobium sp. | reverse complement strand
GTCTGGTTCGTGATCTGGCCGAACCAGCAGAAGGCGCTGAACATCGACAACAAATATCCGGACCTGTCGGCGGATGCGAAGGCGGCTTCGGCCAAGACCGCCGGCATGTTCAGCCGCATCAACACGATGCTCTCGATCCCGATGCTGTTTGCAATGGTCGCGGCGCAGAACATCTATTGATCGGGCTTATGCGTGAAATGAAAGGAGCCGTCCGGGCGACCGGGCGGCTCTTTTGCTGAGATGGCATGCTTCGACAGGCTCAGCATGAGGGAATGCAATCTCCCTCACCCTGAGCTTGTCGAAGGGCGAGAAGATCCATGACGGATTTTGCCTCATCTTTCGAAGCCTGCGCAAAGGCGATACGGAAATACGATCCGGACCGCTATTTCTCGGCTTTGTTCGCGCCTGCAGAGAAGCGGCCGTTCCTGTTCGCGCTCTATGCGCTGAACCACGAACTCGCACATGTTGTTGAAAGCGTGCGCGAGCCGATGATCGGCGAAATCCGGCTGCAATGGTGGCGCGAAACGCTGGAAGGCGCGCGTGTCGGCAATCCGCGCCCGCACGATGTCGTGCGCGCGGTGGCGGCGACATTCGCGGCTGTCGATCTGCCACTGGAACTCATTGACGCGATCATCGACGCGCGATCCTTCGATCTCACGCGGACGCCATTCGCTGGCGATGCGGCGAGGGATGCTTATCTCGATGCCACATCCGGCAATCTGATGCGGCTGGCATCGCGCGTCCTCGGTTCGGAGAATGACGTGCTCGCACGCGAAGCCGGGCTTGCCTACGGGCTGGCGGGCCTGCTGCGCAATCAGGCAGTCACCGGGCACAGGATTCTGCCAGACGTTATAACTGCGAGTGCAGATGCGTTGACCCATTTCGCCAAGGCAAGACGGATGAAGAGGCCGGGTGCGTCGCTGGCCGCGTTTCTTCCGGCGTCGCTTGTGCCGCTCTATCTTCGCGACCCTGCAAGGGATGTTTCCCTTCACCGCAGGCAATGGGCGTTGCTAGGCAGCGCGCTGCGCGGTCGCGTTTAGCCACACCGCGAGATCGGTCAGCGCGCGCGCCGAGAGAGCTTTCTTGCGATCCCTGCCGCGCGCGCCCTTCAGTTCGGGAAACAGACCGAAATTCACATTCATCGGCTGGAACGTTTTCTCGTCCGCGCCACCGGTGATGTGCGAAAGCAGGGCGCCGAAGGCCGTTGTCGGTGGCGGCGGCGTTTCCAGTCCTGCAGCGAACCGCCCCGCCAAAAGGCCGATCGCGGCGCTTTCGACGTAACCTTCGACCCCCGTCACTTGCCCCGCAAAACGCAGCGCCGGCCGCGCTCTCAGTCGCAATTGTCCATCCAGAAGCTTCGGCGAATTGAGGAACGTGTTGCGATGCAATCCGCCCAGCCGCGCGAACTGCGCGTTCTCGAGGCCGGGGATCATGCGGAAGATGCGCGTCTGTTCGCCGTGCTTCAGCTTGGTCTGGAAGCCGACCATGTTCCAAAGCGTGCCGAGCTTGTTGTCCTGCCTTAGTTGAACGACGGCATGGGGCCGTTTGCCCGTGCGGGTATCGCAAAGCCCAACGGGTTTCATGGGACCGAAGCGCAGGGTTTCGGGCCCACGAAACGCCATCACTTCTATCGGAAGGCAGCCTTCGAAGTAGGGCGTGGACATTTCCCATTCCTTGAAGTCCGTCTTCTCTCCGGCCAGCAGCGCCGCGATGAAAGCGTCGTACTGTGCCTGGTCCATGGGGCAGTTGATGTAGTCCGCGCCGTCGCCTTTGTCGTAGCGCGATTGCATCCAGCAGATATCGAAGTCGATCGACTCCCTGTGCACGATCGGCGCGATGGCGTCGAAGAATGCGAGACCTTCCTGATTCGTCAGTATACGGATCGATTGCGCCAACGCATCCGATGTCAACGGACCTGTTGCGACAATCGCATTGCTCCAGTCTTCCGGCGGAATACCCGCGATCTCTTCGCGCCGGATGGCGATGCGCGGGTGTCCTTCCAGCACATTTGTCACGGCTGCAGAGAACCCCTGGCGGTCGACCGCCAGCGCGCCGCCGGCGGGAAGCCTGTGTGCATCCGCCGCGCGCAAGATGAGCGAACCCGCGCGGCGCATCTCTTCATGCAGCAACCCGACGGCGTTGTTCTCCGCATCGTCCGACCGGAACGAGTTCGAACACACCAGTTCCGCGAGCCCATCGGTCTGGTGCGCGTCCGTGCCGCGCACCGGCCGCATCTCGTGCAGCACGACGTTGCTTCCAGCTTCGGCCGCCTGC
Source organism: uncultured Rhizobium sp. (assembly GCA_964498625.1). Classification (GTDB taxonomy): domain Bacteria; phylum Pseudomonadota; class Alphaproteobacteria; order Micropepsales; family Micropepsaceae; genus Rhizomicrobium. Next base: position 3,082 of record CAZCJI010000238.1, on the reverse strand, counting down.
CAGGCTGCTTCGCTGCCGGCCAGTCCGCCGCCGATGATGTGAATGGTGCTCATGGCCGTCCCATAAGGGGTCAGCCCCGCCAGCTCAACCCCGGAATCACCGGGACAAAGTTTCGCGAGACGGAAGGAAGGAATTCTGCGTTTAATAAGAAGTGCATGGGGGCTGATTTGCGCAGGACATTTCTGGATATCGGTTTGCTCGCGCTTGCGGGCATGCTTGCGGCGCTGGAATTCGGCGCCTATCCGCGGCTGTTTCCATCGGCCGGATGGAGTCTTGAAATTTTCATCGCCATCATCGCGTTGACCGCGCCGCTGCATTACGGCCTGATGCACGAGACGATGCATGGCAACCTGTTCGCGGATGAACGCTGGAACAGGCTTGCGGGCCGGTTGCTCGGCATCACGCTGGGACTGCCGTTCGAGACGATGCGTTTCGGCCATCTCGCCCATCACAGCAACAACCGTCACAAATTCGACCGGCCCGAATATCTCGCGCCCGGCCAATCCTTTCTCGCGGCGGCGCCGGCGTTCTATTTCAAGACTGTCATCGGCAACGAGTTGATCTACACGCTGCTGCCGCTGCTCATCTTCGTGCCGATGCCGGTGCTCGAGCGTTATGCGGCGCGCGCCAACGAAACCGATGACGCGGGTCCGATGCGCGCGGCCGCGCTTCGTTCCTTCTCCAATCCGGCACGGCGCAGCGCGTTGCGCACCGATCTCGCCGGTATCGTGCTGTTTGCCGCCGCCGCGATTTATCTCTGGGGTGCGCAGTGGTGGGTGTTCGCGGCTTGCGTCCTCGCGCGCTGGTGCGTGCTGTCGCTGCTCGACAACGCGCCGCATTACGGGATGCCGCTGACGTCGGGGCTGGAAGCACGCAACACCTCCATGCCGGTCATGCTGCGCTGGCTGATCCTGAACCAGAACTTTCACGGCGAGCACCATCAGACGCCGAAGCGCCATTGGTCGGAGCTTCCCGCGGCATTCCGGCAGTCGAATTTGGACCATGACGGCAGCTGGATCGGCGCTGTCCTGCGCCAGTTCCGGGGACCTGTCGCGCTGCAATAGAGCGTATGCCGCGCCGCCGGGTTTTCCCTCATTGTACACTCTCCATTCGTTTTTCATTTTGCCGATTTTTTTCGCGCTTTTTGCCGGTGCAACCCCCAGCGCGCACGAATCCGGGCCTTCGGGTCAGTCCCGAAAACCACAGAGGGATGGTGCGGGGGCCGAAGCGCCGCGCGATGTCATTCGTCCCGTCCGCTTTTCGACGGACGGTGGATGGCCTGCTCCGGCCTCCCGCACCACGGCGATTTTGGGCCTCGTTCTGCCGGTCTTCCCTTTCGGGTGGAGCGACCTCCCGCATCCGGTAGGCTTCGGCCTTCGTCTGGCCTCGGGTCGGACGCGTCCGGCAGTCGGACCTCCGCAGGCACGCGGTTCGTTAGGCCGCGGGCGCGCGAACGCCGGTTCCGCTCCGCCTTGAAGACGGTCGACAACGCTCCCTCCTGGAGCGGAACACGCGAAAAATAGGAATGAATTCCAGCCGGTCAAGGGCTTGTAACAAATCGTGAACACAACTTGACATCAGAGCATCAAATGCGTGATGCTTTGATGCATGAGAACGACCCTGACCCTGGACGACGACAATGCCGTGCGGCTCGCGCGTCTACGCAAGGAACGCGACGTTGGCTTCAAGGAAATCGTGAACGACGTGATCCGCCGGGGCCTGGATGCGGCAGAGACGCCGCAAGGAAAACATGAGCCGTTCCGCACGCGCGTCTTCAAGGGCAGCAAGCCGCTGTTTCGCAATCCTGAAGAACTGAAGGATTTGATCCAACAGCTCGATGCGGAAGAGTTTCTAGAAAAAATGCACAAGTCCGGATCGGTGTGATCCTCGTTGACACCAATCTGCTGCTTTACGCCGCGATCGAGGGCGCGCCGGAACATAGCCGCGCGCAGCGCTGGCTCGACGGCCAGCTTTCGAACGGCATGCGCGTGGGATTGCCTTGGCACAGTCTGCTCGGTTTTGTGCGCCTCGCATCGAACCGAAGCGTCTATCGGGATGGTCCTGGCGTCGCGAGCGCTTGGCAGATCGTTCGCGATTGGCTTGGCGCGCCCACGGTCTGGATTCCGCAGCCGACGGAACACCACGCCGATGTGCTGGACTCCCTTTTTGCGGCGACAGGCATCGGAAGCCGCAGTGTTATGGACGCTCACCTCGCAGCGCTCGCCATCGAACATGGACTGACGCTGTGCTCGAACGACAATGGCTTTGCGCAATTCAAGAAACTGCGCTGGGTGAATCCGCTGGCGGAAAAAAGTATGACTAGATTTCCTAAGCGCGCGACTTGAAGGAGCCGACGATGTCACTGCGCGCGAGAAATCTAATGCTCTCTACTGTGTTCGACTTGATGGGACGCGACGAGAATTCGGCTACCTTTGCGATCGGATGGGCCATTGAGCAATGCTACGAATTCAGATGGATGTTGCTCGAGAGCGTTGCGGATGTCTCGATCTCTCGTGGCGACGAGTTCACCGTCGATCTTCAGCGGCACGCCGAGGATGGTGGCTATACAGATATCGAAGTCCGCGTCCCGAATAAGTGCCATGTAATCGTCGAAGCAAAAAAGGGGTGGTCGCTGCCCCAGCGAAAACAGCTAAACCGATATATCGACAGGTTTCGGGACGATGTATTGGAAACGCGACGTTTTGTGTCCATCAGCGCTGCAAGCGAAGAATATGCCCGGAGAAACCAGGAGTACGATTTGGCGGGAATCATCTGCACGCATCGATCGTGGAAAGATGCGCGATTGTTGGTGGAAGAGGCTCAGCGTTTAACCAAACCTGCCAGCGAAAAATTATGGTTGCGTCAACTGGCTTCGCATCTTCGGGAGTACGAATTCATGAATCGAATTCACGATAATCAGGTCTTTGTCGTTTCTCTCGGCACGCAACCAATTGCCTCCGGTGAACCGTACAACTGGATTGATGTAGTTACACAAGACAATAGCTATTTTCATCCAGTTGGCAATCGTTGGCCGCTCGATCCGCCGAACTACATTGCATTTCGATATTTTGGCCAGTTGCAA
>CAZCJI010000237.1:0-5363 GCA_964498625.1 uncultured Rhizobium sp. | reverse complement strand
CTGAGAAGAGCTCCTCGCCGCTCGCCGCCGTTGCGCGTGTGCGCGCTGCATGGGCGATCGTCGATACGGCGCCCAAGTCCGATGTCGAGAATTTGCTGACGCCGTTGAACGACAACAAGAATGCGTGGCGATTCACGGCGCGCGAAATTCTGGCCTACGCGGATTATCGCAGCGGCGCTTTTGCGCAAGCGCAAAGCGAGTTTGCTGCGCTCGCAGCGGAGAAGGACGCGTCGGACACGGTACGGGGCCGCGCCAAAGCCATGGCGGATTTCATGAAGGCCGGGGGCGACAAGGATTTCGGCAACGTTCCCAAACCGCCCGCGAGCACGGACACTTCGAAAGGCCAGCCTTCGCCATGATTTCACGTCCGGTTCGCGCCGTCGCGGTTCTTCTGGCCGCGGCAACACTCCTGAGCGCGTGCGAGCAGATCGACAGTCTGACTCAGGGTTGGTTCACGCCGTCGGGCCGTCTGTCCAAACTGCGCGGAGAGCGTATTTCCGTAATGTCTACGGATGAGTCGTTGAAGCCGGATGAGACTCTGGCGACGACCGATGTCGTTCTGCCACCGCCCTATCGCAACGACGACTGGGCCAATCCCGGCGGCTATGCATCCAACGCTTTGTATCATCTCGAGGCGACCGGCCCCCTTCGCCAGATATGGTCGCAGGAGGCCGGAAAAGGATCCGATACGGACTCACGCCTCACCGCGCCGCCCATCGTGGCCGGCGGGACGGTCTATGTGCTCGACGCGGCGGCGCATGTTTTCGCGTTCGATGCGGGAAGCGGTAAGCCGAAGTGGGATAAGAACCTCGCGCCCGAGGGCAACTCGAACCTGCTTAACACGTTCACCTTAGGAATGTTCGGCGAGAACACATCCATCGATCCTACCAAAGGCGCTGGAGGCGGGCTTGCCTTCGATGACGGGAAGCTTTTCGCAGCGACCGGATTCGGCGACGTCATCGCCATGTCTCCCAACGGGCAGAAGATACTCTGGAAAACGAACCTTGGCGTGCCGATCATCAACGCGCCGGTGGCGAGTGGTGGACGCGTGTTCATCTCTTCGCAGGACAACCACCTCTTCGCGTTGGCGCAGACCGACGGCCGCAAGCTTTGGGATCACCAGGGCATCACGGAGTCCGCCGGGATTCTGGAGAGCACAAGCGCCGCCGTGGCCGGAGAATTCGTTCTTGCGCCCTACACGTCCGGCGAGCTTTTTGCGCTGCGCGCTCAGAACGGACGCTCGGCCTGGAGCGACATGCTCACGAGTCCCGGCAATTCCACGGCGCTATCCGAACTCGACGACATTGCCGGCCGGCCGGTGGTCGATCGCGGGATGGTCTTTGCGATCAGCCATTCCGGCCTGATGGCCGCGCTGGTGTTGAGCACCGGTGATCGCGCTTGGTCTCGCGATATCGGCGGCATTCAGACGCCTTGGGTCGCGGGCGACTTCGTTTATGTGCTTTCGACCGAACAGCAACTCATCTGTCTGACACGCAAGGACGGGCGCGTGAAGTGGATGCATCCGCTGCCACGTTGGGGAGATGCGCACGAAAAATCCGATCCGATCGTGTGGGCGGGGCCGGTACTGGTTTCGGATCGCCTGATCGTTGTGTCGTCACAGGGCTTTGCGGAATCCATTTCGCCCTACACTGGCAAACTGCTCGGGCGCATGCAGATTCCCTCGGCGGCCTACATTGCACCCGTCGTCGCCAACGATATGCTCTATCTATACACCAACGATGCGCAGCTTGTTGCATTGCGCTGAGCCGTGTCATGCCAATCAAGCTTGCCATCGTCGGACGCCCCAATGTGGGCAAGTCGACGCTTTTCAACCGGCTCGCGGGCAAGCGGCTTGCGTTGGTGCACGACACGCCCGGGGTGACGCGTGACCGGCGCGAGGTGACCGCGGAAGTAGGCGATATCTCGCTGACCCTGATCGACACAGCAGGGTTCGAGGAAGGCGCTGACGGCAGCTTGGCGGCGCGCATGACGGCACAGACGCTGGCCGCCATCGATGAAGCCAAAGTGTGCCTGTTCGTGATCGACGCACGCGATGGCGTAACCGCCGGCGACGAGATCATCGCGGAAACGCTTCGACGCTCCGGAAAGCCGGTGATCCTGGCCGCTAACAAAAGCGAAGGCCGCGGGCACGTCGAAACCATCGCCGATGCCTACCGATTGGGGTTTGGAGAGGCACTGGCACTTTCTGCGGAACACAATCTCGGTATCGATGGCCTGATCGAGGCGTTAGAGCCGTTCGCGGGGGAAATCGGGGAAGATATCGACGATCAGGCGACGGAAGAGGAAACTCCGGAAGACCGTCCGCTCAGACTTGCCATTGTTGGCCGTCCCAATGTCGGCAAATCGAGCCTGTTCAATCATATTCTCGGCGAAGAAAGGTCGTTGACCGGGCCGGAGCCCGGCCTCACCCGCGACTCCATCACCGCCCCATGGGTCGCGGAGAACGGGCGCGCGATTCTCCTTCATGACACTGCGGGCTTGCGCAAGAGCGCGCGCGCAGCCGGGCATACGCTGGAACAATTGTCGATCGTAAGCACACTCGATGCCATCCGCTTCGCCGATTGCGTCATCGTCGTGATCGACGCAACACAGCCATTCGAGAAACAGGATCTTACGATCGCCGATCTGATCGAAAAAGAAGGCCGGGCGGTCGTTTTTGCGGTCAACAAATGGGATCTGGTCGAGGATCGTGCCGGCGCGATTGGAAAGCTCCGCCGCCAGTTGGACGAGTCCTTGCCGCAGCTTTCTGGCAGTCCCCTCATCGCGATCTCGGCGCGTTCCGGCGAGGGCATCGACCGGCTGCTGCCTGCCGTGCTGAATGCCGACCACGCATGGAATACGCATGTTCCGACTTCAGCGCTCAACCGCTTCCTTGAAGACGCGCTCACTAGACACGCGCCGCCCGCCGTAAAAGGCCGCCGCGTCCGAATCCGTTACATGACACAGCCGAAGGTCCGGCCGCCGACTTTCGCGCTGTTTGGCAATCAGCTGAGTGCTCTGCCCGAAGCGTATCAGCGCTACCTTGTGAACGGGTTGCGCGATGCATTCCACCTTGAAGGCACGCCAATCCGCTTGCGGATGCGGGGCGGAAAAAATCCCTATGTCGATGGCTAGCGCTTAAAAGAAACGGTCTGGCCATTCTTTTCGTTGGAAGGCAACAGCAGATCGACAATCAATGGCGCGACGGCTTCCGGCGGTGCAAGCGTTTGCGGATCCTCGCCGGGCATTGCCCGCGCACGCATCGCGGTACGCAGTGGACCGGGGCTCAGGAGATTTACCTTCACGTTGGTGCCTTCACATTCGGCAGCATAAGTGAGTGCAAGCGACTCGAGTGCTGCTTTCGCCATCGCGTAGCCGCCCCAGAACGGCGTATGGTTCCGCGCAGCACCGGACGTTACGAACAACGCACGGCCGGCACTCGACATACGCAGCAGCGGATCGAACGACCGTATCATTCGCCAATTCGCCGTTACATTCACGTCGATCAATTCCTGAAATACCTTTGGTTCCAGATGCGACAGCGGCGTAATGGCGCCAAGCGCGCCGGCATTTCCCAGAAACGCGTCGAGCCTGCCCCAACGCTCATAGAGCGACGCGCCCAGACGGTCGAGCGCCACGAAATCTCTTACATCTAGCGGCACCAGGGTTGCCGACCCGCCGGCTTTCTGGATTTCGTCGTCAGCCTCTTCAAGACCGCCGACCGTACGTGCGACCAAAACGACGTGCGCACCGGCGTTGGAGAGCGCCAATGCAGCTGCTTTGCCGATGCCGCGCGAAGCGCCGGTGACGAGCGCGACACGCCCTTCCAAGACCTTTTCCATGAAATCAGGCGACGTCCGCAAGAAGCGACAATTGTCCGCCGCCGCCTTTTTCCAGGTCGGGCAGTGCAATCGGATAAGCGCCGGAAAAACAGGCATCGCAGAATTGAGGCGCCTGCGTATCACGTTTTTGCTCGCCCATGGCGCGATAAAGCCCATCCATAGATACGAAAGCCAAGCTGTCGGCACCTATGAACCGGCGCATCTCCTCAACATCCATCTTGTGTGCCATCAAATCTTCGGTGTTGGGCGTATCGACGCCATAGAAACACGAATGCGTTGTTGGCGGACTGGCAACACGGAAATGCACTTCCGACGCGCCGGCATCGCGCACCATCTGGACGATCTTCTTGGATGTCGTACCGCGCACGATGGAGTCATCGACCAGAATCACGCGCTTGCCTTCAAGAAGCGCGCGGTTGGGATTGTGTTTCTTGCGCACACCGAAATTGCGAATGCCGTCCGTCGGCTCGATAAAAGTACGGCCGACATAGTGATTGCGGATGATCCCAAGATCGAACGGTAACCGGGCTTCGTTGGCAAAACCAATGGCAGCCGGAATGGACGAGTCTGGTACCGGCACAACCATGTCAGCGTTCGCGGGCGCCTCGCGCGCGAGTTCGATGCCCGTGCGTTTGCGCAGATCATAGACATTGCGTCCCTCGACCACGGAATCCGGCCGCGAGAAGTAGATGTATTCGAAAATGCAGAAGCGATGGGGATGCTTGTTGAACGGATGCAGGGACTCGATGCCATCCTTCGTGATGACCACCATCTCACCGGGCTCAATGTCACGAACGAACTCCGCGCCGATGATGTCGAGCGCGCAGGTCTCCGAGGCGAGAATATAAACGCCGTCGAGATTGCCGAGCACCAACGGGCGCACGCCCCATGGATCGCGCACACCGATAAGCTTCTTCGACGTCAACGCCACCAGGGAGAACGCCCCCTGGACATGCTTCAAGGCGTCGATCAGCCGATGGACGACGGGGCCAAATTTGCTGCGCGCCGCAAGGTGGATGATCACTTCGGTATCCGAGGTCGACTGAAAGATCGCGCCGTCTCGAACCAGTTCCTCGCGCAAAATACGCGCGTTGGTGAGATTGCCGTTGTGCGCCAATGCAATCCCGCCGCCAGCCAGATCGGCGAACATCGGCTGGATGTTCCTGGCGCCGGATCCGCCCGCCGTCGAATACCGATTGTGCCCGATCGCGAAAGAACCCTTGAGATTCTCCGCCCGTGCGCTGTTCTTGCCACCGAAGATATCCCCGACGAGACCCGCGTGACGCTCGGCGGTAAATTGCCCTTTGTCGAAGGTGACGATTCCCGATGCTTCTTGGCCGCGATGCTGAAGAGCATGAAGGCCGAGCACCGTCATTGCGGCCGCCTCATGGTGGCCGAAAATGCCGAAAACCGCGCATTCCTCGTGCAGCTTGTCGCCGTCGAGTTCGGAATTCATCGGTAGACCTGTCATGGATTGCCGCTTCCGCCGGTCTGCTCAATGAGCCTGTCTAGCTCGCTGCG
>CAZCJI010000236.1:0-5365 GCA_964498625.1 uncultured Rhizobium sp. | reverse complement strand
TGATTTCCTGCTTGGACATGCGGTTGCGCTGGAGGAACCGGACCCGCTGCAGGAAGTAGTCGATCCCCGCGATCACGGCCAAGGCCGCCAGGGCGGCGATGAGCACCTTGAACAGCAGGTGATTCATATCGGCTGCGACCCCGCCGGGCGACTGGCCGAGGACCGATTCGAGTGCGTTCCGCTCGGGCCAGACCTGCGTCCAGACCGCAGCGCCTACGATGGCAATCTTGAGCAGGCCCTTTCCCAGATTCATCAGGCCTTCGACGCCGAACATGCGCTTCAGCCCCGCCCCCAGCGACAGCTTGCTGAAGTCCGGTTTGATGCGCTCGAAGGTGAAGACGGGCCGATGCTGGATGAGATTGCCGCCGAGACCGGCCGCCATCATCAACACGAAGAATGGAACGAGGATCGTCGCAAGATGGCCAAGCAGCGCGTGAAACAGCTGCTGCATGTCGCCGGCGCTGAACGTGATCTGATCCGGTTGCTCCAGGAACAGGCGCATCGTGTTGGTAAGACTTTCCGCCGCCGGACGCCCGAACACGGCGATGGCGAGCGTCCCTCCCGCCAGCACGATGAAGGTCGATACTTCCGTACTTTTGACGACGTCGCCGTGTTCCTGGGCTTCGGCTAGCCGTTTCTGTGTCGGTTCTTCTGTCTGTGTCGACTTGTCCTTCTCGTCGGCCATGGGATTAGAGGAACGCCCCCATCTGGCCGGTATAGAAGTTCAGGAACAAGGTCATGAGACTCGCCAAAATCAGCGCCATCAGGATGAAGCCGACAAGGATGTTGGCGGGCATCGCGACCATGTAGATCTGAAGCTGCGGCATCAGGCGCGCGAGCACGCCGAGACCGACAGACAACGCAAACCCGAACACAAGGAACGGCGCGGCCATCTGGAACCCGAGCGCGAAGGAGCCGCTGACCAGACGGATTGCGAGCTCGGCCATGTCGCCGGTTGGCAACGTCCCCCCGGGCGGGATCAGATGATACGAGCCGGCCACCGCGGCGATGGCGAGATGATGCAGATTGGTCGCGAAGATCAGTACAACCGCCAGCATCGAAAAGAAATTCGCGATGATCGCGCTCTGTTCACCCTGGCTCGTCGGATCGACGGTCGAGGCGTAGGCAAGGCCGGTCTGCGTGGCAATCAAAGTACCCGCGACCTGCAACGCACTCATGATGAGGCGCGCCATGGTGCCCACGAGAATGCCGGCGGTCACTTCCTGCGCGATCATCAGGCCAAGTGCGATGCTGGAGGCTGGCGCGCCTTGCGGATAGGCACTCTGCACCGTCGGCGCGAGCACGAGCGAAATCGCGAGTGCGAGGACGAGGCGCACCATCGGCGGCACGCTCACCTCGCCGATGGCGGGCAGCAGCATCACCATCGCGCCGGTGCGCGCGAAGACAAGCAGATAGACCAGGATCAGCCCGGACAAATCGGGCAGGTGAATATGCATCCGTCAATATGCCGCAATGCGTTGCGCGATGTCCGTCATCAATCCGCTCATCGCCGCGCCTGCGAGCGGCAGAAACAGCAATAGCACCACGAAGATTGCGATGATCTTCGGCACGAACACCAGGGTCATTTCTTGGATCTGCGTCAGTGCCTGCAACAGGCCGATGCCGAGACCGACGACAAGCGCGGTCAGCATCGCCGGTGTGATTATCTCCAGCAGCACATAGATCGAGGAGCGGGCGAAATCGATGGAATCTGCGGGTGTCATGATGATCCTCAGATCGGCATGTTCATGATTGATTGATAGGCCTGGACGACCTTGTCGCGGACCGCGACGACGGTATCCAACGTCAGTTCGGCGGAGTTCACGGCGTTGACGACATTGACGATGTTGGCCTGGCCCGAGATCTGTTGGGTAGCCAAATGCTCGCCGGTCTTCATGGTGGTAATGCCATCTTTAATCGCGCCATTGAGGAAATCGGTGAAGCTGCCGGCGCCACCGATATTCGCGGCATTGGCGCCGGTGGCTTGGCCTGCGCCAGACCCGATATTGGCGATCGACTGATAGGTAGCGGCGGCAGCGGAAGGAAGAACGGCCATGGACTAGCTCCTAACGCAGCAAATTGATGGTGCGCGACAGCATCTGCTTGGTCGCATCCATGACATCTAGATCTGCTTCGTAGGAGCGTTGCGCTTCGCGCATGTCCATGATTTCGACAAGCGAGTTCACGTTCGGCATCTTCACATAGCCCTGCTTGTCGGCGGCGGGATTGCCGGGATCGTAGGTCTTGTGAAAATCGGTCATGTCGGGCTGCGGCCTGCCGGCCTCGACCATATTGGCGTTCAGCTCGCGATCGAATTTGGTGTTGATGGTCGCAATCCTGCGGCGATAGGGATCACCGCCTGAGACCTGCGAAGTCGAATCTGCGTTGGCGATATTTTCCGCGATGGTACGCATGCGCTCGGATTGCGTGCGCATGCCTGACGCGGCGACAGACATGGATGTTCCGAAATCCATTGATCAGTTCCTTTCTTACGAGCCCTGCTTGCCGATGGCGGTGCGCATCATCGACAGCGCCTTGGAATAGAGATTGGTCGCGGCCTGGAATTTTGCCTGCGTGTCGGAGACATTGATCATCTCCTGCTCCAGTGAGACAGAGGCTCCGGTTGGCACAGTCTGCATGTCCGGTGAACTGGGCGTGACCGCGATGTGACGGTCGTCGGTCACTGTAAGCCCTGGATGAAATTTCGTGTTGCCGCCGCGCAGTATCGCGTCGAAGTCCATTGGCTTCAGATCGTTGGCGACATAGCCGGGCGTGTCGGAATTTGAGACATTCTGTGACAGCACGCTCTCGCGCTCTTGCAGCCACGTCATTTGCTGCTTGAGCATCGACATCAGCGGCACTTCGGGGAGGTTCATACGGTTTCTCCGTATACGGAAAATTAGGCTTAACCCGAGCGAGGATGCGCGCGAACGATTAAGCGCCGCTTAACGACATGGAAGTTCGTGCCGGGCAATTTCTTCCACGCCTTAACCGCCGATTAAGGTTGACGGGATCAGATGCGCGCATGGATTTGATCGATCTCGGACGGTATTTCGCGGCACTCCTTCTTGTGCTTGCGCTGGTCGGCGTCGCCGGGCTGGCGGTTCGTCGCTTCGGCATGCCGGGTGTCGTGAAAGGTCAGGGCGTTCGCCGGCTTGAGATCGTCGAAAGTCTGATGATCGGTCCGAAGCAGCGCCTCTATATTCTGCGCCGAGACAACGTCGAACATCTGGTGGTATCGGGAGCCGACGGCACGACGGTCGTCGAATCCGGATTTCAGGCAGCAGCCAAACCGGTCGAGACGGCGCTATGATCAAACGCCTTCTTGCGTTCTTTGTTGTTGCGCTTGTTCTGTTGGCGCCGGAAGCAGCATCTGCGGCAGCGGCCACCATGGCACCGGCTGGCGGAGGCGGTCTCTCGATAGATTTCAACGGTTCGGGGTTGTTCACGGACCGGCTGATGCAAATCGTGGCGCTGATCACGATCCTTTCCGTCGCGCCGTCAATCCTGATCATGATGACGAGCTTCGTGCGCATCGTCGTCGTGCTGTCGCTGCTGCGAACGGCTATGGGACTGCAGCAAAGCCCGCCAAACAGCGTGATCGTCAGTCTCGCGATGTTCCTGACACTCTTCGTGATGACGCCGGCACTGACCGACGCCTATCATCAGGGTATCCAGCCTCTGGTCGCCAACCAGATCACCACCGAACAGGCTTTCGACAAGACGACACAGCCGCTCAAGAAATTCATGGCCGCGCATGTACGCGAGGCCGACCTGAAACTGTTCCTGGATATGGCGCACGCCAAGCCGCCTGCGACACCGGATCAGGTCGCGCTCACGACGCTGGCGCCAGCCTTCATGCTTTCGGAACTCAAGCGTGCCTTCGAAATCGGGTTCCTGATCTTCGTACCTTTCCTGATCATCGATATGGCGGTGGCGTCCATCCTGATGTCCATGGGCATGATGATGCTGCCGCCGGTCATTATCTCCCTGCCGTTCAAGCTCATCTTCTTCGTGCTGGTCGATGGCTGGCGGCTGGTCGCGGGTTCTCTGGTGGAGTCCTATCTCCATTCCCCACCGCACACCTGACGTTTTCTATTCCGCCGCGGCTTTTACCGGCATTCGCGAACGGTGATAGGGTCTGTCGCCCAGGATCGTCGCGCGGTGCATCACACGGCGGTGGGGCAGGTAGTCGTTCACGGCGTAGTGCTGCGTGATGCGGTTGTCCCAGAAAGCGATCGAGTTCGGCTTCCAGCGCCACCGGCACTGGTATTCCGGCTTCTGCACATGTGCGAACAGCATGGCGAGCAGCGCATCGCTCTCGTTGCGGCGCAACCCCTTGATGCGATCGGTGAAGCCGTAGTTCACGAACAAGCCGTCGGCTCCGGTTTCGGGATGCGTGCGGACTACGGGATGAATCACGGGCGGATGTTCTTCAAGTGCTTTCGCGGCTTTATCCTTGCCTGCCTGTTTCGCGACCTGCCCCTGCTGCGGAAAACCGCGATTGAAATCGTGCACGGCGTCCAACTCCGCCAGAAATCTCTGCAGCGGTTTCGACAGTCCTTCATAGGCCGCTTGCATATTCGCCCAGCACGTATCGCCGCCTTCCGCCGGCAGCAGCCTAGCGTATAGGATGGCGCCGAGCGGCGGTGTTTCGATGAACGTCACGTCGGTATGCCACGCGTCATTGTCAGTAGGGTTGTTTGCGTGGTTATCGAGGATAAACATCTCCGGCGCTTCCGGCACACCGGGATAGAGCGGATGGGTGTGAAGATCGCCGAACCGCGCCGCGAAATCGCGGTGCTGCACGGGCGTAATATGCTGATCCTCGAAGAAGATCACCTTGTGCCTGAGCAGCGCCGTGCGGATATCGGCGATTTGATCGTCGTCGAGCGCTTGAGAAAGATCCACGCCCTGAACGACGCCACCGATGGCCGGTGTCAGAGTTGTGACAGTGATCTTCGCCATGGCGCGCTCCATTTTCTCTATTGAAGCGGATGAGCGGCTTCGGGGCCAGTCCAGAAAAAGGCCGGGCCGGCTGGGACAGACGAAGACGCTAGGGGAGCAACTTCGACATCGTCTGGCCCGCCGGCCCTGAGAGTTCAAGGAGGGTAGGCGTGGCACACAAACTTGCATGTCACGGCTTCAGTAAACTCTACTATTTATATATAGTCAATATAGTATTCGTGGCGGTAAGGCTCGCACCCTTCGGCGATCTGGGCTAGGTTGCCAGGCAATAAACAGGGAGATTTGAATGAGCCTTCGCCTTGGCGATACCGCCCCCGACTTCGAAGCAGAAACCACGGAAGGTCATATCCGTTTTCATGACTGGATTGGCGATTCCTGGGCCGTGCTGTTCTCGCAC
>CAZCJI010000235.1:0-5369 GCA_964498625.1 uncultured Rhizobium sp. | reverse complement strand
AAGGTCGCCACTAACGACACGATCACGGTCGTCATTCCCCATTGCGACATGGGCACGGGCACGTTCACCTCGCTGTCGCAGATGGCGGCGGACGAACTTGATTCCGATTGGGATAAAATCCGCGCGGAGCAGGCCCCGGCGGACGTCGTCTTCGCCAATGGCGCGATGATCGAGGGCTTCGCCCTCGACGGAAAAACCGTTCCGCCGTTTTTGACCGGCGTTGCCGCGAACACGTTCCGCTTCATGGCCGCCAATCTCCCGATCCCCGGTGTCGGTTACGTGCCGCAGATCACCGGCGGCTCTGCCGCGATCCGCTTCACCGGCATGAACGCGATCCGTGTTGCCGCCGCCGCCGCGCGCGAGATGCTGGTCAAAGCGGCTGCCGCGCGCTGGAATGTGTCGCCAGATGATTGCACCACGAAATCCAACCGCGTTATCCACACCGCGTCGGGCAAGAGCTTCTGCTACGGCGAGCTGACGGCCGAGGCCGCGAATTACGATCCGTCGTCGCGCCCGCGCCTCAAGGACAAGGCGAACTACGCCTATGTCGGCAAGCCGGTGCAGCGTTTCGACATCCCGCGCAAGGTCAACGGCACGACGAATTACGGCCTCGATGTCAAACAACCGGGAATGCTTTACGCCGCGATCAAGATTTCGCCAGTGTTCGGCGGCAAGCTGAAATCCGTCGATGACAGCGTCATCAGGAACCAGCGCGGTATCAAGCACATCGTGAGGCTCGACGATGCCGTGGTTGTCGTGGCCGATCGTTTCTGGCGCGCGCGAGACGCTGCCGACGCGCTCGCTCCGGTGTTCGACACTGCTGGCAACGGCAAGGTCACATCCGCGTCGATCACCGCGCGGCGCGCCGCCGCGATCAATGGCGGCGACATCAAATCCGACGTGAAGACGGGCTCCGGCGCCGATGCGTTGAAGAACGGAAAGCTTGTCGAGGCGACCTATCAGGTTCCATATCTCGCACATTCGCCGATGGAGCCGATGAACGCGACAGCGATCTACAAGGACGGCGAACTCGAAGTGTGGTCTGGCACGCAGGACGGTCTCGGCAGCCGCGATTTCTGCGCGAAAGCGGCGAACCTTCCGATAGAGAAAGTGACATTCCACCTGATGCCGATGGGCGGAGGGTTCGGCCGCAGACTGCCTGGCCAGTGGAATTATCTCACCTATGCGGTGAAGACGGCGATGGCCGTACCGGGTGTGCCGATCAAGCTGATCTTCACGCGCGAGCAGGATACGCAGCACGATTTCTATCGCCCCAATGTGATGAGCCGCTTCCGCGCTACACTCGACAATGACGGCATGCCGGTCGCGTGGGTCAACGACTATACGACGGACGACAATCCCAACCCTCAGGCGCATATCGTCTACAGCATCCCCAATCAGGCGATCGGCGCTGCGAAAGTGCCGACGCATGTTCCGACGGGCGCGTGGCGCAGCGTAGAGGCGTCGTGGCATGGATTTTTTGTCGAGTCCTTCATTGACGAGCTCGCACACGCCGCTGACAAGGACCCGCTCGAATACCGCCGCGCGCTTTTGGAGAATTCCCCGCGCCATCTTGCGACTCTGAACCTTGCGGCTGAAAAGGCCGGATGGGGCACGCCGCTTGGCGGGAGCAGGGCGCGCGGCATCGCGATGGTGGAAAGCTTTCAGTCGATTGTCGTTCATGTGATCGAGATCACCGTCGATCAAAAGGGCGCGGTGAAAGTCGATCGCGTCGTGTCCGCAGTGGACTGTGGCATGGTCGTCAATCCCGATGGATTCAAGGCACAAATCGAAGGCGGAATCCTGTTCGGACTCAGTGCGGCGCTGAAAGGCGAAATCACCATCGATAACGGCGCCGTCGTGCAGTCGAACTTCACGGACTATGAAATGTTGCGCATCGCGGACTGCCCGCAGATCGAGATCCATATTCGCGAGGACGACGGCCCGGTGGGTGGCGGCGGCGAACCCGGCGTACCGCCGGTCGCGCCTGCAGTCGCCAATGCAATTTTTGCCGCGACAGGCGTGCGCATTCGTGAATTGCCGATCAAAAACCACACATTGAAAGCGTAACCCGGGGGCTTGGATGCGTCTGTTTCTGCGCGGCCTTGGGGCCGTATTTCTGCTCGTGCTCCTTGCCGGAGGCTATCTCGCCTACACGACGGTTTGGGGCACGCCGCTAAAGTTCAACTGGCTTCTCAATCGGCAGGCTGTTTCCTACGTATTCGACCATCCAGAAGCGCTGACGCAGATCGGCGCGATCGATGGAAGCTGGATCGATTTTCACAGCGGCAAGCTCGATCCCTATTCGCTCGGCGAGCGTCAGGACGGATATGACCGCGCGCGCAAATTCGCGGACGAAGTCAAAACCTGGGATCGATCCAAGCTCTCCCCGCAGGAGCAACTCTCCTACGATATCGCCCTATGGAGTTACGGCCGGGCTCTGAGCGACGAGAAATATCCCTGGCTCGGCGCGAACGACAGCCCATACCCGGTCAATCAGGCGTTCGGTATCCAGAAAGAGCTTCCAAACTTTCTTCTTTCCACGCATCAGATCACCAACGCGATGCTTGCGCGACACTATGTGGATCGCCTTCGCGCCATGGGGCCGGTTCTCGATGCGGTCGCGTCCGATGTCGATCGTCAGGCGAAGCTCGGCGTGATTGCGCCGGATTTCATCATCGACGACTGCATCGACCAGATGCAGTCTCTGATCGCGCCAGAACCCGCAAAGAACACCTTGGTTGTCAATCTGGCCGAAAAGACCGCCAAGCTTGGCATGGGTGCAGACGCGCGGACGCAGCTGGTCGCCGACGCGACCGCGGCGGTGAAGGATGTCGTGTACCCGGCTTATCGGCGCCTGATCGCGGAGGAGAAAGCGATCCGTCCTCGCGCCACGCATGACGCAGGCCTCTGGCACATCAAGGGTGGCGACGCGTACTACGCCGACCAGCTCAAGCTTCTCACCTCGACCGATATGACCCCGGAGCAGATCCACGCTTACGGTCTTAGCGAAGTTGCGCGCATCTCGGCGGAGGCCGATGGCGTGCTCCAATCCATCGGCATGCGCGATGGCACGGTGGGCCAGCGCCTCGACAAATTGATGACCGACTCGCGCTTCCTCTATCAAAACGACGACAAGGGTCGCGCGCAGATGCTCGCGCACTACAAGGAGCTGCTCGGTCATGTGAAAATATTGTTGCCGAAATACTTTTCGCGGCTTCCGAAGGCGCAGCTTGACGTGCGGCGTGTGCCGCCCTTCTCGGAGAAGGGGTCGGCCGGCGCTTATTACGAGCCGCCGTCGCTCGACGGCGGTCGTCCGGGAATTTTCTTCGCCAATCTGCGCAATGTCGGAGAGACGCCGATGTGGGCGATGCCGACGCTGGCGTATCACGAAGGCATTCCCGGCCACCACATGCAGGTCGCGACTGCGATGGAAATTCACGATCTGCCATTGCTGCGCCAATTCGCGTTCCTGCCCGCGTTCGGCGAAGGGTGGGCGCTCTATGCGGAACATCTCGCAAAGGACATCGGCCTCTACAATAACGACCCCTATGGCGATCTCGGGCGGCTGCAGGCGGAACTCTTCCGCGCGACACGCCTTGTCGTCGATACCGGCATGCACGCCAAACACTGGTCGCGCGAACAGGCGATCCAGTACATGCTATCGACAACAGGCATGGCCAATTCCGACGTCACGGCGGAGATCGAGCGTTATGTCGTCTGGCCAGGACAGGCCTGTGCTTACAAGATCGGCATGAAAACAATTCTTGAACTGCGGGAAAAGGCGAAGGCGCAACTGGGTTCAAAATTCGATCTGCGTGAATTTCACGCAGTCGTTCTGGAGAACGGCGCCATGCCGCTGTGGTTGCTGCAGCAAAACGTGGACACCTGGATTGCGGGAAAACGCGAATCATCAAGACCGTGATGTCCAGTGCAAATCACGCTCGAATCGCCTTGTTGGCTTTTGTGGTGACGCCTAGACTTGGGCCGCTGTTCAAGGGCCGGATTCGATGAGGGCAGGAGCGGTCGTCGCGGCCGTTGCGATGGGGTTGGGTTGTGCGGTGGCCAACGCAGGCGCCAGCCACGACGACACGCGTATTGCTCTCTTTCAATCCCGCACGATCTTTCATTCCGGCCTGCGCGATACGCATACCGTCGCGCTGACCTTCGACGACGGCCCGAATGCCCGCACGAACGACGTTCTCGACGTACTGAAGGCCAGCGGCGTCAAAGCAGCGTTCTTCATCGTCGGCAAAATGGCGCATGCCCATCCCGATGTGCTTGCGCGCATCGCTGCTGAAGGTCACCTGCTCGCCAATCACAGCGCCACACATCCCATGCTGAACAGCCGGTTCGATGCAAACCCGGAACAGCTTCTCTATCAGCTTCGCGACGTCAACGATCAGATCGCGCCGCTGATGCGACCGGGCGACAGACTTTATTTCCGCGCGCCCTACGGGTCGTGGCGCCCCGCCCATGCGGCGATCCTGAACGACGACCCCGTCCTGCGGAAATATGTGGGACCGGTCTATTGGGATATAGGCGGCGATATTGTGAAGAACGATGACGGTTACATCATGAGTTCGGCGGATTGGGATTGCTGGCACCACAAATGGAACGCGGAAACCTGCGCGAAGGGGTATCTGCGCGAAATCCGCCGCAAGAATGGCGGTGTCGTGCTGATGCACTGCATTCACTCGCAATCGGCGGCGCTTGTCGCCGATGTTGTCCCTGCTTTGATCGATGAGGGCTACAATTTCGTCCGGGTCGATCAGATCCCGGATTATCGCCAGTACGACACGCCGCCGGATTCCGCACCGGTCGTCGCCAGCGCCGTCCTTGCGCCCGTTGTCGCGATATCCGCGGCAGCAGGTTTCAAGTAGCTTATGCGTTCGCGGCCCACGCGGCCGGGCCGATCGAACCCAACAATCTTCGACTAGGTCTTCGGTTTCTGGACGCGGATGATCGCCATCATCCCACCGTCCTCATGCTTGAGGATGTGGCAGTGATAGACAAAGTCGCCCACGGTCGCGCCCCTGAAATCCATCAGCACGGTGATGCTGGGGTAATCGCCGCCACCGATCCAGTAGGGCACCTGATAGGTGTCGTAGAATTGCTGCTTTTTCTTCGGGATCGGAACGCCGTTGACGGCCGTGAGCAGGAAGTGAATCTGATGGATGTGAAAGTCGTGCACTTCGGGCGCGCGGTTTTGAATGGTCCACTCTTCGACCGATCCCTGCGTCGTGGTGATGGCCGGCGGATTGTCGGGATTGAACGCAACCGGATCCTGACCGTCCACCGTGATGAAATACATGAAGCTGGCTTCCGAGAAATACAGGGTTCGCTGCGTGTCCACCTTCGCGTCGGCA
>CAZCJI010000234.1:0-5372 GCA_964498625.1 uncultured Rhizobium sp. | reverse complement strand
GAACGATGGCAACGCGTGCGTTGGCGTGCGGATGGGCGTTGATGACCGTCGGCGCGCCATGCGTCGCCCAGCGGGTGTGGCCAATACCCGTGCGGCCGGGAAGCGGATGCCTGTGCAACTCGGCATCGAGCTTCGATAGTTTGCCGGGCGAGCGACGGCGCTCAATCGAACCATCGACCAGCGTGGCGATGCCTGCGGAATCATAGCCGCGATATTCCAGGCGCCTCAGCGCCTCCAGGATGATCGGAGCGACCTCCTGAGTGCCCGCGATACCGACGATGCCGCACATACTGCATTCTCCTACGCGTGTGGCCCTCATGCTTCGACAAGCTCAGCATAAGGGTTTGCTCGAACCCTCGCCCTGAGCCCGTCGAAGGGTGAGAGAAAGTTCGCTTTATTTCTTCTTCGCTTTTTCGGCTTTCTTCCGTGACCGGAATTTCTCCGCCCAGCCGGGAATTTCCTTTTGCTCTGCGCGTGTCACGGCAAGCGCATCTTTCGAAACAGGCTTTGTGATCACTGAACCCGCGCCGACATAAGCGCCGTCGCCAATCTTGACCGGCGCCACAAGCGCCGAGTCCGAACCGATGAACGCGCCATCGCCGATTTCAGTGCGGAACTTGTCGAAGCCGTCATAGTTGCAGGTGATGGTGCCCGCACCGATATTCGCGGCATCACCAATCGTCGCGTCGCCGAGATAGGCGAGATGGTTGGCTTTCGAACCCTTGCCGATGGTGGAGTTCTTCACTTCAACGAAATTGCCGATATGCGCGCCCTCGCCAATCACTGCGCCAGGCCGGAGCCGCGCGTGCGGGCCAATGATGGCACTCCTCTTCACTTCAGCACCTTCAAGCACGGAATGACTTTTGATCTCCGCGCCGCTGCGCACCGTTACACCGAGTCCGAAGACGACATAGGGACCGACCTGCGCATCCGCCTCAAGAACCGTGTCGTGGGAGAGGAATACGGTTTCCGGCGCAGTCAGGCCAACGCCGTTAGCCAGCGCAGTGCAGCGCAGACGTGCCTGCATCGCCGCTTCGGCTTCGGCGAGTTCGGCGCGGGAATTCACACCCATCATCTCGCCCTCGTCCGCCACGGCAATGGCGCAGCCCTGTCCGTCGGCCTTCGCAAATTTCGGAACGTCAGTAAGGTAGTATTCTTTTTGCGTGTTGTCGTTCTCAAGCTTCACAGCCCAGCGGAAGAATGCTTTCGCGTCCGCCGCCATGATGCCGGCGTTGCAGAGATCGACCTTGCGCTCATCTTCATTCGCATCGCGATATTCGACGATGCGGTCGAGCAAGCCCTCCTTGCCCGCAATCACGCGGCCATAGGCCGTGCTCTGGGAACAGAACGCGACAATCGCCAGACCGGCATTCTTCCGCGCTTCAAACGAGGCATCGAGCGTCTTCGCGGTCATCAGCGGCATGTCGCCGTAACAGATCACGACCTCGCCATCGAAATCCGAAAGAGCCGGTGCCGCCGCGGCGGCCGCATGCCCGGTACCAAGCTGTTTGTCCTGAATCGCGGTCTGTGCGCCTTGCGCTTCGGCGAACGCGCGCACCGCCACACCGTCTGGCGACGTCACGACGACGATGCGCTCCACGCCGGCGCCGCGCGCCGCCGCGATCACATGGCCAAGGATCGGAAGGCCCGCAACCGCGTGCATGACCTTAGGCTTCGCGGATTTCATCCGCGTGCCCATGCCTGCCGCAAGGATCACTGCCGCGCGTGTCATAGCCTGCCGTAACCTGTTACAGAAAAAGGGTAAAGTGACGATTCGTGACGCTATATTGCCGCCCGCGCGGCTGAATGGAAGCTTAATGCATCCCGCCCTGATCTTCGACCTCGACGGCACGCTCGTCGATACCGCACCCGATCTGTTGGGTGCCCTGAACGCCACCCTGATCCGTGAAGGCCGCGCGCCGGTCAATCATTCCGACCTGCGCCATCTGGTCGGCTTCGGCGCGCGGACGATGATGATCGAGGCGTTCAAGATGACCGGCGACCCAATGGACGAGGCACGCCTGCCGGCGTTGATCGACGATTACATCGCGCACTACAGAAAGCATATCGCTGTCGCGAGCCGGCCCTTCCCCGGTGTCGAAGAAACCCTTGCCGCGCTAAAGGCCAGCGGCGCGCGACTGGGTGTCCTCACCAACAAGCCACAAGAATTGACCGATCTTCTTCTTCCCGCGCTCGATCTCGCGAAATATTTCGACGCGGTCCACGGCGCAGGGCGCTTTAGCTACAACAAGCCTGACGCGCGCGTATTTCACCATGTCGTTGACGAACTCGGCGGCGGTCCCAGCCTCATGATCGGCGACAGCGCAACCGATGTCGCGACCGCGCGCGCCGCGAGCGTGCCGGTGATCCTTGTCTCCTTCGGCTACACCCCCGAGCCGGCATCCACATTGGGCGGCGACGCGGTGGTGGACAGGTTCGACGAAATCCCGGCCCGGATGACGGAACTCTTGCGATCCGCGTAACTTAGCCGTCCGGCTGATGAACTTTCGGCAAAGCGCGACGGAAGCCAGTTCTCAAGCTGTTTTAGCGAACGGCAACGCCTCATCACGAGCCGTTCCATGGCTGGGAACAATTCGGCACGCGAGCCGCTCATCGCGTATCTGATCACCGTGCATACGGAGCCCGAAATCTTCGGCCGCTTGGTGCGCGCGCTCGCGGCGCCCTGGACACGCTTCTTCGTGAATGTCGATGCGCACGTGCCGATCGAACCTTTTGCCGAACAGGTCCAAAGCCTCGCCAACGTCGCGCTAATCGACAATCGTGTCGCGGTGAACTGGGCGGGTTTCAGCCAGGCCGAGGCGACGCTGCGTATGCTTCGCGCTGCATTCGGTACGGAAGAACCGTTTGCGCGCTACGTCCTGCTGAGCGGCGCCTGCTATCCGGTCGCCGGCAACCTCGCCATTCGCGATGTCCTTTGCTCGAGCGAAATCGAATACATGAGCGCGGAGCCAATGCCGGACCCACGGCGCACGAAAGCGATCACCCGGCTGACGCGCTGGCATTTCGAAGGCGGTCAGCGGCGCAAGGGCACGAGGGCCGCACTGATCCGCGTGCTGAATGGGATTACGCGGCACGGTCCGCCGCGCAGCATCGCATGCGGGTTGGCGGGGCTGGCGCCGTATTGTGGGAGCAATTGGTGGGCGATCTCGGATCGAGCCGTGCGCCTCATTCTCGACACCGTCGAGGCGCGGCCGAAGCTCGTCGAATTTTTCCGATACACCGATTGCCCCGATGAATGCTTTTTTCAAACCATTCTGTCGAACAGCGCGCTTTCCCAGAACCTCGGACGCTGTCTCACTTTCACTGATTGGACAGCGAAAGGCCGCGGACCGCGACTGATCGATGATTGTCATCTCAATTGGCTGTTGGACGGCCACCCACCACCGCTAGGCATCATCCAACAGCCATATCTGTTCGCGCGAAAGTTCACGTCGGCGAATGCGCGCCTTTTGGGGCGTATCGATGCCTTCCGAAGGTCGCAAGATGCGGCATTGCTTCGCTCGGCATTGGCCGGCGTAGCCGAACCGGCGCTCGCGCGGACTGCGACCTTCAGATAGGCTTTCCCGGCAAAGCACCGCACGCCGGGCATGACCGACAAAGATCACGCGCCCATTCTCAAAGCCGAATACATCGTCAAGACGGTGGAACGGCTGCGCGCCCGCATCACCGAGCGATTTCCCGATTCCGGTCTGGCGAAAGTCGCTTCCGACCTCGCCGAAACCGCGCGCGCCACCGCTGCACGCGTGGAAGAACTGTCGAAGCCGAACTACCTGCTGCGCGCCCTGGCAGTACTTGCGGTCATTGTTGGGCTGATCGCGCAGGTTTATTTCGCGGAGATCATCGATTGGTCGAATGTGCTGCGAAAGGCCGATCCTGTCGGTCTTACGCAGGGCCTCGACGCCATCGTCAACCTTCTGATTCTGGCGTTCGGCGCCATCTGGTTCGTGTTGACGCTCGAACAGCGTCTCAAGCGCCGCCGCATGCAGGGGCGGCTCTACGAATTGCGGGCCTTCGCCCATGTCGTGGACATGCACCAGCTCACCAAAGACCCGACCGTGGTGCTGAGCGGCAGCAAACCCACGGAGTCCTCGCCCGAGCGCCGCATGAGCGAGTTCGAGCTGTCGCGCTATCTCGATTATTGCGCCGAGATGCTCGCACTCATCGCCAAGCTAGCGGCACTCTATGGCGGACAGACGCGCGACCGCGAAGTGATCGCGTCCGTGAACGAGGTGGAAGACCTGACCTCCAATCTCGGACGCAAGATCTGGCAAAAGATCATGATTCTGAGCGACCTCGACGAGCGCCACGCCGAAAGACAGCGATGAAGCGTATGGCCACTAGCGCCCTCGCCGCCAGCCTCACGATCGCCACGCCGGCGGCTGCGAGTTCGAGTTATCAGGAATTGCTCACACGTCCGAGACCCACGCCCGACCAGCACATCGCCTATGGCAAGGATGCTCTCCAGGTCGGCGATCTCTATCTGCCGAAAAGCAACGGTTCGCATCCCACTATCGTCCTCATCCATGGCGGGTGCTGGCTCGCCGAACTTCCAGGTCGTGAGCTGATGGACCCAATGATCGAGCCGTTGTGCGCGCGCGGCTTCGCGATCTGGAACATCGAATATCGCCGGATCGGGCACGACGGCGGCGGCTATCCCGGCACCTTTCTTGATACCGCCAGCGCGATCGATAAGTTGCGAACGCTCGCGCCGCGCTATCATCTCGATCTCGCGCGTGTCGTGACGGTCGGACATTCCGCGGGCGGACATCTCGCGATCTGGGCGGCGGCGCGTCCGCGCATCGCAAAAACGAGCACGCTTTATAAGAACGACCCGCTGCCCATACACGCCGCCGTCAGCCTGTCAGGCATTCTGGATCTCGAATCCTATCGCGGAACAGGCCCGGACGCGTGCGGCGGGCAGCCGACCATCGACGGTCTCATAGGCAAGCGCGCCACCCCCTTTGCCGACACACCCCCTGCATGGCTGGTGCCATCGGGCGTGCATCAGGTGATTTTCTCCGCCGACCTCGATCGCATCGTGCCCGCGCCGTTCGGTCATGCCTACGCAAAAAGGGCCAAGGCCGCCGGCGACCGCGTCGATGATGTCGAGATCAGGGGCGCAGGCCATTTCGAGATGATCGATCCAAAATCGGCGGCGTGGCCCATCATTGAATCCGCCATCGTTGCAGCTGCGGAGTAGCTTCTTTCGTCAGACGCTTGACGGCATTCCGGCTCGCGCCCTATAGGGCGGTTCCGCCTTTACGAGGCAGGCGGGCGCGTAGCTCAGCGGGAGAGCACTCCCTTCACACGGGAGGGGTCACAGGTTCAATCCCTGTCGCGCCCACCATTTC
>CAZCJI010000233.1:0-5387 GCA_964498625.1 uncultured Rhizobium sp. | reverse complement strand
GGCATAGCTGATCCAGGGGTGCCGATTGAGCAGTTTGGCTACCATATTGGCGGCAATACCCATCAGCCCGATGGACAGCACCAGGCCGATCCCCAATACCCAGACGTGATGGATCGCGACGCCGGCGACCGCGAGAACGTTGTCCAATGACATCGAGATGTCGGCGACCGTGATCTGCACGATCGCGCGGCGCATCAGGATCGCGCCGCCACCGGGCTGGTTGAGTTCCGGCATGCCGGCGATGGCGTGGCCGTCTTCGTGGATCTCGTGCGGTTCGGCATTGGCGTTGCGCACGTCGCGATAAAGACGCCAGGCCACCCATAACAGCAGGATGCCGCCGACGATGCGCAACGGGATGAACGCGAACAGTTCCACGGTGATTGTCGCCATCAACACACGCAGGACGACCGCGGCGGCAAGGCCCCAGAAGATCACCTTGTGGCGCATCTGCGGCGGCAGACGTGTCGCCGCCATACCGATCACGACCGCGTTATCGCCGGCCATGACAAGGTCGATGATGATGACCTGCAGCAGCGCGAAGATCGCGCCATGTGCTGTCAGCACATTCACGAGATCCTGGGTGAAGTGAATCACTTCGCGGTTCCCGCGCGTGGCATGTTCATGGCCAGCGCGCCTCAGGCGGCATCGACATCAGGATGGCCTCGGTATTTCCCCCGGTTTTCAGGCCGAATTGCGTGCCGCGGTCGTACAACAGGTTGAACTCCACATAGCGTCCGCGGCGGATCAGCTGGTGTTCTCGTTCAGCTTCGCTCCACGGTTTGTTCATATGCCGTCTTATGATTTGGGGATAGATATCAAGAAATGCGAGTCCCACCGCGCGGGTGAACGCGAAATCGGCCTCCCAGTCTCCTGTGTCCAACCGGTCGTAGAAAATTCCGCCCACGCCGCGCGGTTCGCCGCGATGCGGCAAATAGAAATACTTGTCGCACCATTCCTTGAAGCGCGCATAGTAATCGGCGCCATGCGTATCGCAGGCGCGTTTCAGCGCGGCATGGAAATCGCGCGTGTCCTCGCTGTTTGGCACCATCGGCGTGAGATCGCTGCCACCGCCCCACCACGATTGCGCGGCCATGAAATGGCGGGTGTTCATATGCACCGCCGGAACATGCGGATTCTGCACGTGTGCAACAAGGGAGATGCTGCTCGACCAGAAACGCGGATCGGCTTCGGCGCCGGGGATGGTCTTCGCGAATTCCGGCGACAGCGTACCGTCGATGCGCGTGGAGGTCATCACGCCGATCTTCTCGAACACGCGACCACCGCGCAGGGCGCTGATCACGCCGCCGTCGCCGTCCGGCGCGTCGGCTTCAGGGCGTTTCCAAGGTTCGCGTGTGAAACGGCCCGGCGGCAGATGCGCCAAGGGACCGGTGTGTTCGTCCTCGATCCTCTCGAATTCGGCGCAGATGCGATCGCGCAGTTCCTCAAACCAGGCGCGCGCGCGTGTTTTGCGGCTTTCAGCCTCGGTTGGAATCGTCACGCCGGAAACCCGTTCGTCTGCCTCAAGGCCTCACCCAATACCATTGCCCCTGCCAGCGCGACATTGATCGAACGCAGACCTTCGCGCAAAGGGATGCATAGTCGCGCATCGGCGCGGGCATGGACGTCATCCGGCACGCCGGCGCTTTCGCGGCCCAGCAGCAGCGTGTCGTCGGGCTGGAAGGCAAAGGCGCTATAGGGTTCTTTCGCCTTCGTTGTCAGAAGCACGATCCGGCCCGGCGCCCGGGTTTCGAGAAAAGCGTTCCAGGATGCGTGGCGCGTGACGGCCGCCTTTTCGAGATAGTCCATTCCCGCGCGGCGGAAATTCCTGTCGCTGAACACGAAGCCGCAGGGCTCGATGATATCGACCGGCACGCCAAGACACGCACCGAGCCGGATGAGGGTGGCCGCGTTCTGGGCGATGTCGGGTTCGAAGAGAGCAAGGCGCATATGGCACGATAGCAGAATCGGAAGCGCGCGTGCGGCGGATCAGTCTTCGCGGAAGTCGCGAGCGCGACGCCGTTGCGCTCTGCGCGCGGGGCGTTTGGCGCCATCCTCGTCAACAAGCTGTTCGATGTTGCGGGCGCGGGCTCTTATGAATCTGTCGTGCGCGTCTGCGAGGGTCGTTTCGTTGTCGCAATAGACGCCTTCGAAGATTTTCATGATCGTGGCGAGGATAGGCGGGCTTGGGTGACGGCCGTCGTCCTGGAAGCGCTTGGGGAAAAGCTCCTGCGCGATTTCATAGGACGGGAAATAAAACAGCGTCTGGTTCAGGTCAGCGGCGTTGTCGCGCAGCATCTCGTCCAGCGCCGCGCGCAGGATCGCTTTCGACGCGGAATTGGCCGTCATACAGCTCACGGGCCTAAAGGTCGCGGCGAGCGGAATCGGCGAGAGCGTGAACAATACCTTCGCGCGGGGTACGAATTTGCGCACGATATCGTAGATGCTCTGCAAATTGGCCTTGGTCTCGGCGAAGCTGGTCACGCGAAACTTGTGGCGCGACGGATCGAAACTGTTCAACGGCACCGCGCGCCAGAACACGCCGCCGGTCGGCTCGTCATACCAGACCTCCGAAAGCCCCAGCGTGATGATGAAGAACTCGGTCTCGAGGAAAACCTTGCGTGTGCGTTCGCGGATGTTTTCGTCATAGCCATAACCCTCTGCCTTGAAGCCGTGCCAGAGATTCTCCGGCAGCTTTTTGTCGAGCAGCGCCCATTCGAACTGGCCAAGCAGCGCGTGGGTGTTCACCATGCCTTCGCCCATAGCCGAGATGTAGATGTCCGGGTCGCGGTTGCGCGACAGATCGAAGCCGATATCGCTCAGATGCCTGGTGATGTTTTCCGCGAAGCAGCTTCCGAACGCCGTGATTTTCGTGCCCTTGGCGATCGGCGGGTTTTGCGGAAGCCAGCCTTTGAGGATGAACTCTTCCAGGAACCCGTCTTTGCCGTGTTCGTCGGCTTCCGGGTTGAAGTTCAGCGTTTCCCCCCGATAGAACGACGAACCGACGGTCTTCCGCCCGTCTGTTCCGGGACGTGTGAACGATCCCTGTCTTCCGTCGCGATCGTCCAATCTGGCTGTCATGGTTGTCCGGTTCCGTGGGGATCGTGCTCGGCCTCAATCCGGAATTAGGGGCACGGACGGCGGCCGCGTTCAACCGGAGACCTTGACAGTGCGCCGTATGTCGGATCGTGCGCAAAGGCGCGGAATCGCTGACGATTTCTGCGTCATCGTGCCGCAAGACCCTCCAATATCGACTCTCTATTTTAGCCCGCGAGTTTGGACGCGCCGGTTTGACGGGGATGGCGCGCTCCATTGATCCTGCCTGCCCCAAGCGCCCGTTTTGATAGGTGACATCCGTGGCAACCACGACAGCGCCCGAACCGACGCGACGCGACTTCATCTACATCGCCACGGGAGCGGTGGCGGCCGTCGGTGCCGGGCTCACCGCGTGGCCGTTCATCGATCAGATGAACCCGAGTTCCGCGGTGCTCGCGCTCGCCTCGATCGAACAGGATATTTCCTCGGTTCAGCCGGGTCAGCAAGTCGTCTTCACCTTCCGTGGCCATCCGCTGTTCGTGCGCCGCCGCACGCCGAAGGAGATTGCCGACGCGAAGGCGGTGAACATCGCCGATCTGCCCGATCCTCTGGCGCGCAACGCGAACCTTCCCGACGACGCACAGGCGACCGACGCCGACCGCGCCGCGAAGGATCCGCAGTGGCTGATCGTCAGCGGTGTCTGCACCCATCTCGGCTGCACGCCGACCGTGTCGACGCCGCAGGTGCCGCAGGGCGAATATGGCGGCTGGCTCTGCCATTGCCATGGTTCGCAGTACGACACCGCCGGGCGCATCCGCAAAGGTCCTGCCCCGCAGAACCTGGCGATCCCGCTTTACTCCTTCCTGTCCCCCACGCGTATCAAAGTCGGCTAACGGAGCGCTCTCATGTCCGGTCCCTCGACCTACGTTCCGAAATCTGGCTTCGCACGCTGGATGGACCAGCGTCTGCCGCTCGCGCGTTTCGCGCACGACACGATGCTCACCTTCCCGACGCCGCGTAACCTGAACATCTGGTACGCGTTCGGCGCGATCCTCACCGTGATGCTCGGCATCCAGATCCTCACCGGCATCGTGCTGGCGATGCACTATGTCGCCAATGCCGGCCTCGCCTTCGACTCGGTCGAAGGCATCATGCGCGACATCAACTACGGCTGGCTGATCCGCTACATGCATGCGAACGGGGCGTCGTTCTTCTTCATCGCGGTCTACATCCACATGTTCCGCGGTCTCTATTACGGCTCCTATAAGGCGCCGCGCGAGGTTCTCTGGATTCTCGGTGTGATCCTGTACCTGCTGATGGTCGCGACCGCGTTCTTCGGTTACGTGCTGCCCTGGGGTCAGATGTCGTTCTGGGGCGCGACCGTGATCACCAATTTCTTCTCCGCGCTCGACCAGATCGTGCCGCACATGGGCTCATCCATCGCGACGTGGCTCTGGGGCGGCTACGCGGTCGGCGATCCGACCCTGAACCGCTTCTTCTCGCTGCATTATCTGCTGCCGTTCGTGATCGCGGGCGTTGTGGGCCTTCACGTCTGGGCGCTGCACGTGCCGGGCAACAACAATCCACTCGGCATCGACGTTCAGGGCCCGCAGGACACGGTGCCGTTCCATCCGTACTACACGGTGAAGGACGCGTTCTATGTCGCGCTGTTCCTTCTGATCTATCTGGCCTTCGTGTTCTATGCGCCGAACTTCTTCGGCAACCCGGACAATTACACGCCCGCCAATCCGGTCGTGACGCCTCCGGACATCGTGCCGGAATGGTATCTGCTGCCGTACTACGCGATGCTGCGGTCGGTGCCGCAGAAGCTGCTCGGCGTCATCGTGATGGCCGGTTCGCTGCTCACGCTGCTGTTCATCCCGTGGCTCGATACGTCGCGAGTGCGCTCCACGCGCTTCCGCCCGATGATGAAGCAGTTCTTCTGGCTGTTCGCGATTGACTGCGTGATCCTGGGCTACTGTGGGTCGCAGAGTGCGGACGCGATGCTTCCGCACACGGCCATTCCGCTGGTCTGGATCGCGCGCGTGGGCACCTTCTTCTATTTCGCTTTCTTCTGGTTGATCATGCCGCTGCTCGGCCGGTTCGAAACGCCAAAGCCGCTGCCGGCCTCGATCGCGCAGCCCGTGCTCAGCCCGGCCGAGTGAGGATGATGGACATGAAAACCCTTCCCCTCGCACTTGCGGCTCTGCTGGCCACGACCGCTGCAGGTTTCGCGCAGACCGAAGACATGAGCCAGCCGCTGGCGCCCAAGGATGTGCACTGGTCGTTCGAAAGCCCCGTCGGCACCTTCGATCGCGCGGCCGCGCAACGCGGCTTCGAGATTTACAGCCAGG
>CAZCJI010000232.1:0-5428 GCA_964498625.1 uncultured Rhizobium sp. | reverse complement strand
AATTGCCGTTCCTCGCGCACGCCACGATGGAGCCGATGAACTGTACCGTGCACTTGACTCCGGGCGCGTGCGAGCTGTGGCTCGGGACGCAAATCGCGGCGCGGGTACAGGCGACCGCGGCGCAGGTCGCGGGAATCCCCGCCGACAAAGTGATCGTGCACAATCAGCTGATCGGCGGCGGATTCGGCCGCAGGCTCGAACCGGACATGGTCGTGAAAGCGGTCCGTGTCGCCCAACATGTCGATGGGCCCATCAAGGTCGTGTGGACGCGCGAGGAGGACATCCAGCACGATCTCTATCGCCCGGTCTATTACGATAGACTGACGGCGACCCTGAAAGACGGCAAGATCGACGGCTGGCATCACCGCATCACTGGCTCTTCTATCGTCGCGCGCTGGCTGCCGCCGGCTTTCGCGGGCAATCACAACATCGATTTCGACACCGTGGATAGTGCGATCGACATTCCCTATGCCATTCCCAATCTTCGCGTCGAAGCCGTGCGCTGCGAACCGCCCGCTGTGCCGACCGGGTTCTGGCGCGGTGTGGGGCCGAACAACAACGTCTTCGCCATAGAAAGCTTCATCGACGAGCTGGCCAAGAAAGCCGGAAAGGATCCGGTCGAATTCCGGCATTCGATGCTGACGAAAACACCGCGCCTTTTGGCCGCTTTGAACCTCGCGGCGGAGAAATCCGGTTGGGGGAATCCGCTACCACCACGCCACGGGCGTGGCGTTTCCTGCCAGATTTCCTTCGCGAGCTTCATTGCCACCGTTGCGCATGTCGAAGTGGACAAAGAAGGCGAAGTGCGGTTGCACCGTCTGACGACGGCGGTCGATACCGGCATCGCGATCAATCCGGACACTGTGATCGCGCAGCTGCAAGGCGGCATGATCTTCGGATCGACCGCTGCGCTTTATGGCGAGATCACGATCGACAAAGGCCGCGTGCAGCAATCGAACTTCCATGACTATCGCATGCTGCGTATCAATCAGGCGCCGGCCATTGACGTGCATCTGATCAAAAGCGGCGAAGCGCCGGGGGGCATCGGCGAGACCGGCGTAACCACAGCACCACCCGCGATCCGCAACGCCATCTATGCCGCCACCGGCATCGCGTTGCGCCGCTTGCCGATCGATCGCGAAGTTCTGGCGGGGAGGAAACCGGCATGACCTGGTTCAACCGTCTCAGCCCGACGCTACGCTATGTCATCGGTGCCGTCGCCATTGTTGGTTTTGCGATTGCCGTTTTCGGAATTTGGCTGATCACCGGCCCCGGACCAATGCGTTTCGCCGGCGGTGGCGCCGTTGCGCTCGCCGACTATCGTGGCGCTGATCCGACGGGTGTTCCGGCAGAACTCGCGCACACCAGTCTGGTCAAACGCGGCGAGTATTTGACCCGCGCTGCCGATTGTCAGGCCTGCCACACCGCGAAAGGCGGCGTACCGTTTGTCGGCGGCCTCGCGATCAATCTGCCGTTCGGCGCGATCTACACACCTAATATCACGGGCGATAAGGACACCGGCATCGGCGGCTGGAGCGACGCGCAATTCCTCGATGCGCTGCGCAAAGGTATCGACGACGAAGGCTACAGGCTTTATCCCGCCATGCCTTACGCCAGCTACACCTACATGACCGATGCGGACGGATTGGCGATCAAGGCCTATCTGCTCAGCCTCGCGCCGGTGAAGCAGGAGAACAGGGAAAACACGCTCAAATTCCCGTTCAATCAGCGCTGGCTGATGGGCATCTGGGATACGTTCTTCAATGCCGGCGAGCGATTCAAGCCGAACGCGGAAAGAAGCGCCGAATGGAATCGGGGTGCTTATCTGTCCGAAGCGCTGGCGCATTGCGGCGAATGCCACACGCCGCGCAATGCCGCTTTCGCGCTCGACAACCGCCGCAAATTCGGCGGCGCGGTCACCGCCGGCTGGCGCGCTTACAATATCTCCAGCGATGCCGCCACAGGCGTTGGCAGTTGGAGCGAAGCCGAACTCGAACGCTATATCGCGACGGGCCATTCGGAAGGACGCGGCACGGCGTCGGGCCCGATGGGCGAGGCGGTGGATGCGAGCTTCCAGTATCTGGCGCAAAGCGATATCCACGCCGTCGTCACTTATCTGCGTTCGGTGTCCCCGGTGTCCAGCGATCTTCCTGCCACACTTGCGGGGCCGGCGCCGGCGACGCCACGCGAGCCGCCCGGTCAGAACACGAAGGGAAAGATGCTGTTCGCCGGTGCGTGCGCGAGTTGTCACGGTTGGACGGGCAAAAGCCCGATCTGGTCTCAGGCGACCTTGACCGGTGCGCGCGCCGTGAACGACCCGACCGCGATCAACGTGGCGCAGATCGTGATCGAAGGCGCGAAACATAAGACAGCCAACGGCACGGTGTTCATGCCTGCGTTCGGACGAACCTTCTCGGACGAGGAAATCGCTGCGGTCGCAAACTATGTTACTGCGCGGTTCGGTTCGAAAGGCTCAACGATCACGGCGGGAAATGTCGCGGGTCTGCGCAAACAGGCCTCGCGATAAGAAGATGTTGCTATTATTCGCTGATCGCTCCGGCTAGCGATCAGAATCCCAAACTGTCCGGGCTCGGTTAGTCAGGTTCACGGTGATCCAAAATCTGATTGGCCACCAGCCGGTGTCCATCTGGAGTCGATATCGCCATCTCGCGCACGCCGCCAAGGCAGGTGTTCTGCGGATGCTCTATGATCGCACCTATGCCGTGGTTATTCTCGCGTCGCTTGTATTTTGACTTTTGCCGCGATAGTCCTTCAATTCGTCGTTGCGATGCCATCAGGCTCAGGGGAGTAGCGTGACATGAGAGGTGAAAGCTTTTGGCGTGTGAGCCTGTTAGCTGCGATGCTTGCGTTTTTGGCAACACAACCGTCAGCTTTCGCGAGCAGCTACGCAACTGCGTTTCAGATCGATGCGGCCCATGACGGCAACGTCAAAATTCAGAATTTTGCGACACCGCTAAAGCTGAAGTGGTCGAAACAACTCAACGGCATTGTTTCATACCCGTTGATCGCCAACGGCAAAATTTATGTTACGACTTCGACAAATCCGAATGGCGGCTATGGCACTTCGCTGTATGCGCTGGACAGAAACACCGGGAACGTCGTTTGGCAGCGGGCAATCGAGGGAACGTATTACATTTCCAATGCAACTTACGACAATGGTCAGATATGGGTGCTAAACTTTGACGGCCAGTTGAGCGCCTTTGACGCTAAGACCGGCGCGCCGGGCGTGAGCCTCCACCTTGGAAGCGAGTACGACGATCAAAGTGCCCCTGTTGCATCTCGTGGAAAGGTCTACGCCGACGAATTATACGCGTTTTATGCAATAGACGAGGCAACGGGTGTCGAATCCTGGGAACAAACGGGAACTGATTGGGGTTTTCCGATTGTGGGGGGCCATGAGGTTTTCACGTCCCATGAACCGTATCACTACAGGTATTCCGGGAAGGGCAAGATTGTTTGGAGCCAACAAACGGGAAATAACGGCGTTGCAGCGGGGTATTATAACGGCAAGATATATAGCCCCGGGGGCGCCGTATTGGACGGCAAGAAGGGCGAAGTTATCGCCAATCTAAGTGCAGTCGCCTTTCCTGCAGCGTTTTGGACCGATGCGAGTCAAAATGACTACCGGCTCGGTGTGAGCGACGGGACACTCACTTCCGTCAACGCGCTAAATGGAAATACTGCTTGGACCTTCGCGGGGGACGCGCAGTTTGTCACGCAGCCAGTCGTGATCAACGATATGGTTGCAGTAGGCTCAGGCGCTGGGACGCTCTATCTGCTCGACGCGGCAAATGGAAATAAACTCTGGTCACAGACAGTGGCAGCAGGCATCTCTGGAGTGCAGCAGGGCTGTTGCACCCAGCCTTGGACGGCGATAGCAGCTGCGGATGGCGTGCTGGTCATCCCTGGTGGATACGGCATCTCGGTGTACGCGCCGGCAAAAAAATAGAGTCGGACAAACAGAATCCAGTTTCTGGTTCTTGATAGGAGAGCCTTGCGCCAGCATTTTGTTGAGTGCCTTGGCTTTCTCCTCTCTGGTAATTATGGTGCTTGAAAACCTCAGATGGCGAGGCCGTATGCGGATTTGGGCTCTCGCCCCGATCATACCCGTGTGCTTTCTCGATCCTATTGGGCCTGTGGCCAACGGATAACTGTCAGTCCAAAATCGAGTTCGACAGCAAATATGCCCAGGAAGCCATATCGCCATAATACCGAGGCTGGTTGGCTGTGGACGCAGTTTCCTGCGAACCCTGCTCCGTTGGAATTCCCTGTTTAGCAGGGAATAAACAGGGAATTTTCGAACTCATGGCGCAGACGGTGGAAAGAAATCCCGCCGAGCGATCTTAAGTGATCGCCATGGGTAAAATAGCCCAATGTAATCAGGGGATTCGCAACCCAGCCGGGACTCGTGGCAGGACTCGAATATGGACGATATTTCCAGTCCCCGTTGGTGGATCATTTTTCTCGCCACAGAAGCGATTGCCGCAGGAGTGCTGTGGTTGATCGGACTTCTATCGCCTTGGATGCTGATAATTTCCGGTATCGCGGTTTTACTGGCACTCCTGTCTTTTGACCACGGAACGGCGTTACTACCGGGAAAGTGGGGAAGTCTTCTCAAATGGGGATCACCGCCCATGCTGTTGTGCGCCGTCGCTGTTGTCGCGGCGGTGATTTCTTCCCACGAAAAAAATGAAAAGCCAGCGACAGCGGTGTCAAAAGCCGGCGCACGACAATTGCCGACACTACAGCAGCTTTTTCTCACGGATTTTCTCAATAAGGGGTCTGGCGGTGGCCTCGTGATGTCTATCGGCGGCTTCACCGAAATTAATTTCCACGATGGCGGGAAAGCTCACGTTTTCTATATTGTCACACGTGATTTCGGTAGCCGATCACAATTCTTAAGTCTGTATGTTCCGCAATCTCCCTACACGTTGTCTGCGCTTCTGAACCTTGCAGCCAGCTATCACGATTATCTCAACCTTCCACTTCAGGCGACGGCGACAAATCAGGGCGAAACCTCTGGCACTAGTTCATCTGAGCTAGTGTTTACAGGCCGCATATTCATCTACCATGAGAGAGATTTGTCGCTCGCGGAGCTAAGTCAGTTGGACAAGGCATTCAGAGATAGTGGCGCGAATCCAGAATTCAGAAGTAAACAGTATTTGATGGCGGTGTGGGACAATATTCAATCTGGTCGGATTAAGCCTCCGCCGAGAATCATGGAAATGCCGGGACACGCGGTACGAGTTGATCTCCCGCGTGAGGTTGGGCCATCAAAGTCGGATCAGGCGGCAACCACCATCCTGCAAAAGCCTATGAAGCGTTTAATTTCATACGAGAACTCAATGTCGATTGATTTTTGTCCCGGCACGAGTGGGACGCAGTGTGAAAAAGCCGTGTCGTTTAC
>CAZCJI010000231.1:0-5461 GCA_964498625.1 uncultured Rhizobium sp. | reverse complement strand
GTCTGGGGGACTGGGGGTCGTGGGTTCAAATCCCGCCGCTCCGACCACCTTTCAGAGCGTCACGCGCACGCCCGCGAAGAACGAGATCGGCGGTGCTGGGCTCAGGCTGCGCGGATTGGTGGCGCCCGGCACTTCGTTGATCGGCACGTCTGATGTTGGCGAGAACGCGCCGAAGGTCTCGTATTTCGTGTCGAGCACATTGTCGACCTCGCCGAACAACTCGAAACGATCGTTGAGGTGATAGCGCGTGGCCAGGTTCAGCACGAAATAGGGGTCGGTCTTCGGATTGAGGTTGGATTCGTCGCCGCGCAGATATTGTCCGTCGGCATAGCGGCCGCTGAGCGAGACAATCCATTGGGACGTGACCTGATAGTCAGCGTTGAGCTTGAGCATGTTGTCCGGGATGCCAGGCAGGTGATCGCCGGGAACGACATGGATCAGACCGTCGTCGTCCGCGAAGGGATTGTCCTCGCTGTTGAGCGTGAGTGCATGGCGGAACGTCGCGTCGGTATAGGTGTAGCCGAGCGAGAACCGCCATGGGCCGGTCGTGTAATCGCCGGAAGCCTCGATGCCCTGGCGGCGAGTCGTGCCGATATTCTCGAAGAACGCGCGGCCCGTGATCTCGCTTGCGGCGAACAGAATGTCGTTATTGGCGTCGGCGCGATAGATGCCGGCGTGCCATGAGAATGCGCCGTCATTGCCAATCGCGCCGTGTCCGCGAAAGCCCGCTTCTATGGTATGAGAGACGACCTGTTTCAGATCCGGATCCGAAACGAAGAAGTTTGTCAGGCTGCACGGCCGGGTTGGATCTGCACATGAGAATTCCGCGGGAGTCGGCGCGCGATTGGCCTCTGCATAATCGGCGTAAACCGTCGTCGCGGGCGTGATGTCGTAGGTCGCGCCGATCGAAGGATTGAGCCGGCTGTATTCATGCGACCCGTTCAGCGCGGTCCCAAGCTCGTCGTGCAGCACGATCCGGCTGTGGTTGTAGCGGGCGGACACCGTGATGGTGAAGCCGTCTGTCGGTTTGAAGATCTCGGCGGCATAGAGACCGAAATAGTCGTTGTCGCTCCCGACTTGCACGGGCGCGATCTCGCCGTTGGCAGTGTCGATCAGAATCCCTGGGCCACCAAAGCCGCGATCCGGCGTGAGCACGCCAAGTAGAGAATCCGCTGAAAAGCGCGAGCGACCGGCGTCATAGGTCGCGCCAGCGAGAAGCTGGTTATCGTGGCCGAACAGCACGCCTTTCAATAGACCCTGAACGGCGCCCCCGAAGCTTGTCGAGTCGGTCGCGGTTTGATTGAGCTGTGCGTAGGTTCCGTCCTTGCCCAGAAAGTTCGGGATCGGGTTGCCATCGATGTCGGTCAAGATCGTTCCATCGTCGAGGCACAGCTCCGTTTTGTGATGGCATGGATCGGCATCGCTGGCATCGCCATTACCGGTGGTCTGATGCAAATGGCTGAGATACGCGTTGGCCTGAAGCGACAGCGCGTCGGTTGCCTGAAATGTGCCGTGCAGGTTTGCGAGTCCATAGGAGTTTTCCTGATTGTCCGGCCACGTGAACACGGCGGCGCGATCGACCGCGAGAAGTTGAACCGGCGTTGTGCCGTTGCCGGTGAGGTTCGTGTCGGCGCCGATCAAATCGAGATGCACTTCGGCCTGCCCATGGCGCCAGCCGAGATCGGTGTATAGCTGCGCGCCGCGCGACGACGAGAAATCGCGCCAGCCCGTTTCGTGCATCGCGTCGCCGGCGGCGTAGAACGAGGTGTCATCGTCCTGCCGTCCGTATTGGAAGGCGCCGCCATAGCGATCGAAGCTGCCACCGCTGGCTTCCATCTCCGTTCCGTCCCAGGTGAAGCCATTTTTCATCTGTACGGAGATCGAGCCGCCGAGCGCGTTCAAACCGAACACGGGATTTGAGCCTTCGACGGTGACGTTGCTGACGGCGATATCCGGGATTAAATCCCATGCAACCGCATCGCCGAACGATTGATTGAAGCGAACGCCATCGACGTAGACCGCGAGGCCTTGTGCGTCGCCGGCCAGCGGAGAGGCCTGAAAGCCGTGATAGTACACGTTGGGCTGAAACGGATTGTCCTGCGCATCGGAGAACGACACGCCGTTCACGGAATCGTCCAGGCCGCGAAGGATACTCGCCGGCCCGCCGCGTGTCAGATCGGCTGCGGTGATGATCTGAGTGGAGAGAGGCACTGTATTGGGGTCGAGCGCGGTACCGGGCAGGGCACTTGCCGTCACCACGACGGTCTCGACGGAGTTCTCGTCGGCAAGCGCGGGCGCTGAGAGGAGCACGGCCGCCACGGTGAATGCGCTGACGTCGCGTCTCATGCTGACCCCTCACCAAAGAAGCCGAATGTGGCGAGGCCATGGGTGTATCGTCCATGGGACTTTTTCCCGATCTTCCGGATTCAGGCGTTTTTCTAGGGTTTGCGCTATGATGGTGCTTTGCTGAACGGCAAACCATGAGCCTCAAGTTCCGCCTTTTTCTGTCGATCGGGATCGGCTTCGCGCTGGCTCTGCTTCTGGGTGGCGCCTTGGCTATCCTGCGGGCCAAACAATCCGTGCAGACCGAAATGGCGGCTGCACTTCAGGGTGGCGCCGATATTGTCGCCGATACGCCAAAGGCGCGCCTCTCCGATCTGGAGCACATCGTTCGTGGGTTTGACGGCGTGCGCCATCTGCAGGTGACTTTGCGAAACCCGGCCCGTCAGATTGTCACCGTATCGAGACCTGCACATTCCGTTCACGAAGCGCCTTGGTGGTTTGCGTCTCCTATTGCGCCGCCGGTCTCCTCACTTCGCATCTCCGGAGCGCCGATGCCTGCGCGTTGGTCATTGGAGATTACAGCCGATCCCCGCAACGAAATCGCGGAAGTTTGGGGCCAGACGCGTGATGCGTTTGTGGCCCTGATCGCTTTCTGCGTTGGCACAGGTGTGCTTGTCTATTTGCTCGTCGGCCGCTCCCTGGGATTCCTTGGCGGGTTGGGGCAGGCACTCCGTCGTGTGGCCGAGGGCCAACACGACATCACATTGGCTGAAGAAGGCCCTCCGGAGTTTGCCCGTCTTGCCCGCGGATACAATCGGATGGCGCTGCGGCTGTCGCAATACGAGCGAGAGAATAAAAAACTGCTGAGCCAGATCGCCGAAATACAGGAGGACGAACGCGCGGAAATTGCGCGCGATCTGCATGATGAGGTGGGGCCGTTGCTGTTTTCGATCAATGTCGATGCCGCCGCGCTGCCGGAGCTCGCTGTATCCCAGGACTTTGACGGCGTGAAGGAACGTGCCGGCCGGATCGGCGATGCCGCAGGCCAAATTCAGCAACAAGTCAAAGGCATGTTGCGGCAGTTGAAGCCCGTGGACGTCCTCGATTTCGGACTGGATGTGGCAATCCGCGAGTTGTTTTCCTTCTGGGAAACGCGGTTTCCGGACCTGTACCTCTCGCTTCAAAACATGCTGAACGGACTAAATCCGGATCGCGTTCGGGAAGAAGTCGTCTATCGCGTTGTGCAGGAGAGCCTCAGCAATGCCATTCGTCACGGTCAGCCGAGATCCGTTGCCGTGCTCATCGCCGCACCGTTGCCGGACCAACTCGTTGTTACGATCACGGATGACGGTTGCGGGCTGTCTGTCCCGCGGCCGGCCAGGGGCGCCGGGCTCACAGGAATGGCCGAGCGCGTGTTTAGTCTCGGGGGCAGCATGTCGATCGAGAACAACAAACCAGCCAACGGTGTCGTGGTGAAGGTGACGCTGCCCGTTGAGCGGACTCTCAACGCGGAGAAAAGCGTCGCATGACGACCCTTCTTCTTGTGGAGGACCATGCCATTGTGCGCGCAGGCCTTGGCCGCCTCTTGTCTACGCGTCCCGATGTCGTTCTCCACAATGTGGTTACCGCCGATGAGGCTCTTGCCAGGATCAGGGCGGCGATCCCTGAACTGATCGTTCTCGATCTGAATCTTCCGGGCCTAAGCGGTTTCGAGGCGTTGCGGCGTCTGCGCCTTGCAGCGCCGGATACGCCCATCCTTGTCTTCAGCATGCACAGCGAACCGATCTATGCCGACCGAGCGCTTGAGGGTGGTGCGATGGGCTATGTGAGCAAGAGCGCCCCGCCGGACGAGCTTCTTGCCGCCATCGATGCGCTTTTGCGCGGTGAGACCTACGTCGAGAAAGACATTGCGCGAGAAATCAGCGACGGGCTGGCACAGAGCGGCGACTATCTGCGGCGCCTCACCGGCCGCGATCTTGAAATCCTGAGGCTGCTCGCCGAAGGCCGAACGCTGACGGAGATCGCGCAATCCCTGGGGGTTGCCTATAAGACGATTGCGAACACCTGTACCCGCATTCGCGAGAAGCTCGGGGTGCGCAGTCTGGCCGAGTTGGTGAGTGTTACGAAGGGGCTCGGGCTCGCTTAGCATCGCGAAATATCGAGCACGCGCCTTGCAGAGGCCGGATTGCGCTTTTGTCATGGCCGGTCTTCGCCGCGCATGACAGAATGAAGCGGAGGATTTCGCCATGCGCTCGCTTCACGCCGGACTTCTTTTCATTCAAGGCATCCCCGTCGTGATCGCCGTCGTGCTGGCGATCTGGATCGCCTATTATCTTCGTGCCGCGGTCATCGAACTTCGCGCGATCCGCGGCTATCTCGAATGGTTTGCGGATCGGGAGGAGGACAAGGAGAAAGGTTCAACGGACAAAAAGACCGTGCCTTGATGACAGAGCGTGCATTGCTGCTTGTCGTGGCTGCCGCCATGGCGCCCTGAAATGAAACACACTGCTGAGCGCTTCCGCTCGATTGCGATACTCCACGACAGTTTTTTCGCGAAATTGGCCGATGCGCTGGACTTTAGCGCTGCCGATTAACGCTTCGGCAATGCATAACCGCCAAGATTTTAACTATTAAAATCGGTGGATCGGCCGAAGAGCCGGCGGGGGAAAAGACCTATGAAACAGTTGATGGCGGAGCTTGCGTGCCTTGGACTGCTCTTAATGGGGACGGCGGGCATCGTCACCGGCCTCTTTGTCGGGTCGCGTGCGCAGCTTCCGATCACGTCGCTTTTCTCCCTGGTGATGATTTCGGCCTGCGTCGCGAAAATGCTTCTTCCGGCCAGAGACGGGGCCACCAAAGGCTAGCGAAATTTTTCGTCGCCCCCTTGTAGCGCAGTGCTCGAAACGCCACTTGCTCTAGACCCATGTAGAAGCGTCCAAAGCCCATCCGCGCGGAGGAAGCGTGGCGATCCGGCGGCGCTCCGAAACTCCAGGCGGTCTTATTTGGCGGGGCTAGCCTTGAAACCGGCGCTGGCACTCCAATATCTCAAGTGCCGGGAAACCCGTGCTAGGGTACCGGCACAAAGATTCTCAAGGGGTTTTCGACAATGTTCTCATCGATCCTCAAGCAGGCCTCGCGCCTTGCGCTGGCGGCTGCAGTGTTGGTTGGAGTTTCCGGC
>CAZCJI010000230.1:0-5500 GCA_964498625.1 uncultured Rhizobium sp. | reverse complement strand
GCATCCGCATCGAGATGCTCGACCTCGACGGCAAATCGCTGTTCGGCGCCATCGACCAGCAGGTCGCGAAATATGAGTGACTTTATCCTCTCTAATGACGCACTTCCTCGCGTCGTGCTTTACGGCTATTTCCGCTCCTCGGCCGCGTTTCGCGCGCGTATCGCGCTGAACCTGAAGGGCATCAAGCCCGAGCTGCGCTTCGTGCATCTGCTGAAAGATGGCGGCCAGCAGCACACAGCAGAATATAAGACGCTCAATCCGCAGGAGCTGATACCCGCGCTGGTTCATGACGGCCACACGATCACGCAGTCACTCGCGATCATCGAATATCTCAATGAGATCGTGCCGGAGCCACCGTTATTGCCCAAAGACGCGTTCGGCCGGGCGCGTGCCCGCGCGCTCGCCTACGCCATCGCCTGCGATATCCATCCGGTGAACAATCTGCGCATCGGCCGTTTTCTGAAACGCGAATATGGCAAGAGCGACGAGGACGTTTTCGCCTGGCAACGGCACTGGATCGAGGTTGGCTTCGACGCGCTCGAGACTATGCTCGCGCGCGACAGCGAGACCGGCGCGTTCTGTCACGGCGACACGGCCACCATCGCCGACATATGCCTGATCCCGCAGATCGCGAATGCGCGCCGCGTCAATCTCGACATCGCGCGCTGGCCGACCATCGCGCGCATCGAGGCGCATGCGCTCAGGCATCCCGCTTTCGACGCCGCGTTACCCGCGAACCAACCCGATGCGGAATGAAACCAGGAAGCGCGTGCCGGACCGGCTCGATCTCGATCATTTCGTGCCGTACCGGCTGTCAGTGCTTTCCAACCGGGTGTCGGATGCGATTGCGCGGCATTATTCGCAACGCTTCGGACTTTCGATTCCCGAATGGCGCGTGATGGCGGTGCTCGGTCAGACGCCGGGCCTCTCTGCCAGCGAAGTCGCGTCACGCACAGCGATGGACAAGGTGCAGGTCAGCCGCGCGGTCGCGAATCTGCTGCGCGCCAAACGAATCGCACGCGCCGGCGACGACAAGGACGGACGCATCACGCGGCTTTCGCTCACCAAACAGGGTGCCGCGATCTATGACGAGATCGTGCCGCTGGCGCTGCATCTGGAATCCGTCTTTCTCGCGGCGCTCACGCCGGGCGAACGCGCAACGCTCGCAGCGCTCATGGACAAGCTCGCGCGCCAGGTGAACGGACTGCATATTTCCGGGCCGGCCTGACTCGAAGCGAGCTTTTGCCGCGCGGGCGTTGTGCCATTCGATTCAAGTCGATGACCGAGTTCCTCGAAACAACGTGCGGTTTTGGATTGTCGCCTACATGTATCTCGCACTCATAACGCGTCTCAGTCGCTACAAAGATCGCGGGAACACATCGCTTTTTTTCTGTTGCATGTGACACGCAGGAGCAGCGCTGTGTTGGGCATTGCCTTCAAAGCGCGATCTTTCCGCATTGCAGAAAACACGCATAAAACCGCGACGAAATTGTTCTCGCTTCGCGCGCTTCCATCGCTTGACCTGAAAGGAAAGCAATGTCCATTGTTCGCCCCCGAATAGATGGGTGGTCCATCTGCGACAGAGTTTAAGGGGTCAATACAAATGATAAAACGCGTTGCATCGCTCGCCTTGATGGCCGGTGCTGTTGCTATGTCTTACGCCGCAAGCGCGGCACCGAACTGGGAAGGCCCGGGCAAGCCTCAGGCCGTTTTCACGGTGCTCCCAAATCATGGCGCGCTGCCGAACGGCATCCATCCTGCGGCCACGCTCACACAGTGGAGCGGTGGCTTTACCGACCTGACCGGCAAGAACATCACTTACAAGATGGCTGGCATGGATCCATCGCAGTCCAACACGGACACGCACATCAAGACCATCATCATCCCGGTGGTCTTTGTCTATGGTGCGTCGAACGGAAACAAGACGTTTGACCCGACGGCGAAAAAGACCGCGGGCATGGGCAAGCTGTCGGTCATCAAGGCGCTTGGAAAATCGCCGATCTTCGATCCGGGTGCGGATTTCCCATCGGGTTCGATCGATTGCGGCACGAGCCAGTACATCGATGCCTTTCAGCGTTGTAACTTTTGGAACGGCGTTCAGACCAACACCGGCTACCACACGATTCTTGACGCGACGAAGGTCAAGAAGCTGAAGCCGCTCACGATCACTGTCTCGTCTGCACAGGGCGGCGTCATCAACAACCCGTTCGGCAGCGGCGTGGTCGGAACGATGGACATCAATGCCTTCGACTCGGCTTTGAATTCCTATATACGCAGCAACAGCAAGGTGATCACAGCCGACGTGTTCCCGCTCTTCGTCTCCTATGACATCTTTCTAACCTCCGGCGGTTGCTGCATCGGCGGTTATCACAGCGCGAGCGGCACGCAGACCTACGGCTACTCGACTTTTGTCGATAGCGCCGGCTCGTTCTCCCAGGACGTATCCGCGATCAGCCACGAAGTGGGCGAGTGGATGGACGATCCGTTCACGAACAATCACGTGAACTGCCGCGACAACTCCATTCTGGAAGTTGGCGATCCGCTTGAGGGCAAAACCAACTACGGCACCTTCACGGTCAGCCTGAACGGACAGACCTGGCATCCGCAGTCGCTTGTGTTCCTGCCCTATTTCGGTGCGCCGACCAGCACCTCGGCCAATGGCTGGACAGCACTGCACAACGATCTGAATGGCGGCGTTTGCCCGGGACAATAACTTCCCGGCAGATACGTCATCTGTGAACAAAGGGCGGCCTTCGCGGTCGCCCTTTTTTCTTGACCGATTGAGGGAAAAATATCCTCTCGGTTCAAAATCACCGGATTTTGATCGCGGA
Source organism: uncultured Rhizobium sp. (assembly GCA_964498625.1). Lineage (GTDB taxonomy): Bacteria > Pseudomonadota > Alphaproteobacteria > Micropepsales > Micropepsaceae > Rhizomicrobium. Next base: position 2,669 of record CAZCJI010000230.1, on the reverse strand, counting down.
AAGAGAATTCCGTCTCTGCAAAGCACGGATCGCGTGCGAGCCTATCGACACCATCGCGGCAATGCGGCCGTCGCTTGACCTGACAGGAAAGCAATGTCCATTGTTTGCTCCCGAATAGGTGGGTGGTCCATCTGCGAAAAGTTCAAGGGGTCGATTCCAATGATGAAACGCGTTGCGTCGCTGGCTTTGCTGGCGAGTGCTGTTGCTACGTCCTTTGCCGCCAGCGCGGCGCCCAAATGGGAAGGGCCGCTGTCTCCGAAACTGATGTTCTTGCATCCCGCGCCCGGTCCGGCGCTGCAATATCCGCAGGGCCATGCGCCGACGGGTCAACTGCCGCAATGGAACGGCGGCTTCACCGATCTGACGGGCCACGCCATCACCTACACCATGGCAGGCGCCGATCCTTCGACGTCCAACACGGCGACGCACATCAAGACGTTCATCATTCCGGTGGTGTTCGTCTACGGCGCCAGCAACGGCAACCAGACTCTGGATCCGACCGCGAAAGGCACCGGCGGTCTGAAAAAGAAGTCCGTGATCAAGGCGCTTCTCGCGTCACCGCTGTTCGATGACGGCGCGGACTTCGTGTCGGGAAGCATCGACTGCGGCACGGCGCAGTACATTGACTCCTATCAGCGCTGCAATTTCTGGAGCAGCGTTCAGACCAACACCGGCTATCACACCATTCTGGACTACACCAAGGACAAGAAGCTGAAGCCAATGACGCTGACTGTCAGCTCCTCTCAGGGTTCGATCATCGACAACCCCTACGGCGCCGGTCAGGTCGGCACATACCCCTACAGCGGGTTCCAGTCTCAGGTGAACTCCTATATCAACTCGCACAAGAAGGACATCACGCCGGACACGTTCCCGCTGTTCATCTCATACGCCGTCTATCTGACTTCGGGCGGTTGCTGCATCGGCGGTTATCATAACGCTATCGGCCATCAGCCCGGCGGCCAGACCTATGGCTACTCCACCTATGTGAACGATGACACGGCGTTCTCGCGCGACATCGACGCCGTGAGCCATGAGATCGGCGAGTGGATGGATGACTCCTTCGTCGACAACTTCGTCAACTGCCAGGACAATTCGATCATGGAAAATGGCGATCCGCTTGAAGGCCTTCCCAACTACGGCACCTTCACGGTCAGCCTGAACGGCAAGACCTGGCATCCGCAATCGCTGGTGTTCCAGCCCTATTTCGGCGCGCCGAAGAGCACCTCCGCGAATGGTTGGGTCGCGCTGCACAACGACATCACGAACGTCTGTCCGGGCCAGTAACCGCCAGACTTACTTCCAGACAGGAAAAGGGCGGCTCCCGGGCCGCCCTTTTTTCTTTGCCTTTCGGGTATGGGGAAAAATATCCTGCCGCTTCGAGAACTGGGGTGTGGCCGTGAAAAGAAAAATCCTCCTCTGCAGCGCGGTTGTGGCCTGTCTGCTCGGCGCAGCGGGATGCAGCAAGACGCCCAATTCTGCATCGCAGACGACAGCCGCGCCGGCGACCTATGATCCGCTGAAAGCCTTTGCATCGCTCACCCTCCCCGATCCGGCCGGCGCCACGCGTGCAGCGGATGGCACGCCGGGGTCAGCCTACTGGCAGAACCGCGCAGACTATACGATCCACGCGGTCCTCGATCCCGCGAGCAACACGCTGAGCGCCGACGAGACCATCACCTACACCAACAACAGCCCGAACGCGCTCGACTATCTCTGGCTTCAGCTCGATCAGAACATCTACCGGAAGAACGCGCGCAGCGTCTTTGCGTTCGGGCATGCCAACCCTGCACCGACCGAAGGCTATGTCCTCGACACTGTCGAAACCAACGGGGCGAATACGCCCTACATCGTCAATGACACGCGCGCGCAGCTGCGTCTCGCGCAGTCGCTGAGAGCGCATGACAAGATCGCGATCCATATCCGCTATCACTACGTTGTGCCTGGGAAGTTCGGCGGCCGCACGGCGCACGAACCGACCAAGAACGGCGAAATCTACGACATCGCGCAATGGTATCCGCGCATGGCGGTCTATGACGACCTGCGCGGCTGGGACACGCTGCCCTATCTGGGCTCCGAGTTCTATCTCGATTATGGCGATGTCGATTACAGCGTGACGGTGCCGTCCGACATGCTGATCGCTGGTTCCGGTGAACTCGTCAATCCGCAGGAGGTTCTGACCAAATCGGAGATGGATCGTCTCACGCAGGCGCGAATGAGCGACAAGCCGGTGATGATCCGCACCGCGGCAGAGGTGAACGATCCCGCGTCGCGTCCGAAACAGGGTGGCACGCTCACCTGGCATTTCAAGATGGCGAACACGCGCGACGTGGCGTTCGGCGCCAGCAAGGAGTTCGCGTGGGACGCGGCGCGCATCAACCTGCCGGATGGCAAGACCGCACTGGCCCAATCGGTCTATCCGTTGGAAGCCGCGAAGGCGAATGCGTGGAGCCGCTCCACCGAATTCGTGAAGGACTCGGTCGAGAACTTCTCCCGCCGGTGGTACCCGTTTCCCTGGCCCAATGCGGTCAGCGTCGGCGGACCCGTCGGCGGCATGGAATATCCCGCCCTCGTCTTCGACAGCATGAAGATGCAAGGCGCGCCGATGTTCTGGGTCACGGCGCACGAGATCGGCCACAGCTGGTTTCCGATGACCGTCGGCTCCAACGAGC
>CAZCJI010000229.1:0-5525 GCA_964498625.1 uncultured Rhizobium sp. | reverse complement strand
ACTCTACTACCGGCGAGGAGGTCTTAATCGAAATGAATCCGAGGTTGACTCAGATCGCGCATTTCAATCTGGGATCTGGCCGCGACCCCGCGCACGGTCTTGTGTCTGCCATATCGACGGTTCACGTTCCTGCGCGTGCTCAAGCGATAAAATCAGACACAGTCGCGCTGTTTCCGCAAGAAATGCAGCGCGACCCCAACAGCCGTTTTCTCTCATCGGCCTATCACGATCTGCCCGATCACGATCTCGTGTGATCGCTGTCCAATCATCTCCCCGGTTGGAACGGAAGCTTCTATGGAGCTTTGAAGGGCGAACAGCGCAGATAGGCGGTTTATAGCTGGCGGGCACGTTGCGCGACCGTCTGAGTTCGTCATAGAACTGAGACGATTGGCGAATCACAACGCGCCAACAAGGGGGCAGGAATGTCGCTTGACGCCAAACGGCGATGCCTTGGACGTGCTGCACTTCCAATTTTGCTGACCATCAATTCATTCGGTTCGTGTCTGGCATCTCCGAGAGATACTGTTCCTGGCATAGGTACTTACGAGCTGCACGGTCGGGTCTTACCGGGTGGCACGTGCACTGGCAACCAAGTTTTACGACCGTTCAAGTATTTGTATTTTGTTGGCCGAACCAGTGGATCGACGTTTTACTATCTCGGCGCACCCGGTTCTGACGCGGATACCGTTGCGCTGCCGCCATATCCAAAACCTGGACAGACTTGGAAGGGCCAGATCACATGGTCGGTCAATCCGGTCACCTTTCAGCCGCCTTCAGTAGCAACTCACTTTTCTCTGAGCCTCACGGAGGTCGATCCGCGCTTGATATTTCTGAATGGAGAGATTCACATTCCCACGGCTGATGGAAGCGAATGCTCGGAAAACGTGGGGTATACTGGCGTGCTCGTTTCAGGACTCGATTGAAGCTCGATTTGCCATTGTCGTCGGCGGCAAATCCCTACGCTGAAAATCGGGCCGAAATATCCTGTCGGCCCATGATCGTGATCTCATCAAATCGTCGCGGCGCTCGCGGATCTCGGCCGTGATCTCTCTGGCGCGTTGCGCGTATCCTGGATTGTGCAGGAGCTTTTCAACGCAGGCCCGAATATTGTCGCTGTTGGCTTTTCGGCGCGACAGCTTCAAAGCGCTTCCGAGGCAGACCGCCACGCTGGCATTGTAGTGTTGGTCGTAGATTATGGGAATGCAGAGCATCGGAACCGCCGCGGTAAGAGATTCATGAATGCTGTTCGCGCCGGCATGCGTAACAAAGCAGCTCACATGGCCCGAAAAGAGCAACGCGGTTTGCGGCAGGAAGTCCGCGAAGAAAAACTCCTTCGTCAGCAAGCCTTCTTCGCGCAGACGCTCGCCCTGCGATGATGGAAGAGCCCAAAGCACAGCCGCTCCAGCGCTTTTGAGTCCCCTTGCCAAGCTGCGCAAAACGGCGAAATTAGGACAAATCAGCGTGCCGAAGCTGACATAGACGATCTTGCGCGACTGTTGAGAGATCCAGTTTTCGATTTCCGGCGCCAGCAGCTCACCGGCTGGAACGACCAATGGCGGCAGAAAAATCTCGTCCGTCTTTAAAAGGGGCAAAGCAGTGGGGAAATCGTCTTTTTCAAACACGCCTGTCCCACAGGCTACGCGAACTGGAGTGCGAGACCCGTCTGCACGATTCCCACCAAATAGATTTTCGGCAGATCTTTTGAGAGACGCGCGCGCCGCTTCCGCTTTACTTGTCGAGTTCGGACTGGTTAGCAGGCGCCAGTAGCGCACAATTCTTCTGTGCGCTCGGCCCGCCAATTCGACCAGTCCCTGGGCCCAGCTAGGCGTGCTGTTGAGCCCATACGCATACACAAAGGGGCGCCGATAGGGCAGGAGCGAGCCGTTGGAGCGGTGCAAAACCAAGCGTGCCCCATAAGCGTCCGCGATCATTTTATAATAGTCTGAAAATACGTGATCGTCCGCGATGATCAAGTGCGGCCGGTATGTGGCCAGCTTTGCGGCAAGGCCGTCGAGTTCTCCGCAAGCACTTTGCGAGATTGGCGCCCAATACTCATCGGCGAGAACCGCGAAACCGGAAAACGCGTTGTAGAAGTTCGACTTGCGCGAGAGCTTGGCAAAGACATCCTTGTTGGTCGCTTCATCGAGCGAAGTCAGTCCATGGAAATCAAAACCGTGTTCGAGGACGACGGGTTCAAAACGTGACGCCAGAAAGCAGGCAACATGCATCGCGCGTTGTTTCGTTTCAAAATGAACGAAACGCAATAACGGCAACACATGGCCCATGTCTGGGAGGAAGCAGATAACGGCAACACGGAGTGTGTCGTCGTCATGCGAAATATTCTCGCCCACTGAGTTTATCATCCCGGAACAATGCCAAATTCTCGAGCCGCCGCACCAACATGGCTTTCAAATATCTGTACCGCTGTCACCGAGACGCGGAGGTACAAATAGAAGGCCGGTTGCGTTGAATGATTATTTAACAAAAATATTTTGTGAATTTCTGCTGGATCTAGGCGTCCAATTGCGCGTTTTTAACCTGCGTTAACAATTTCGATGGAAGATTTGCTTCCGGCCACCCTCAAGGGGAGCTCAGACGTTGCGCCCATCCAAACTCTCCGGTCTCGCCTTTTCGAGACAATCTATGCTTGGACTTGCAGAAGCGGCGGCACGGCCTCTGCCGAACGCGCACAGAGGCAACAGAGAAGCCGCCGAAAAGTGGCACCCCTTAAAAACGCTGGCGTTTGTAGGACTGGTGTGCGGGACCTTTTGGGCAGGTGTCGCGTGGTTAATCGTTGAAAAGATTTAGCGGGTTGAGCCTCGGCAAGATTGCCACACTGAACTGAAGTTCAACCGGATTGCTGGCTTTTTGTCATTTTCCCGGTTTCAGGCTTGAATTATTTCAAATAAGAGCAAAATTAAAGCCACACCGATAAGGCAAAATCGGGCTTTGGGTATCTATGGGTTTTGGGGGTTCTGGTGAGCGAGAACGCAAGCTCAGCGGTTCGTGACGCGTTGCAGTTGAACCTGGGCGGGCTAGACCACCGCGTCACGGGCGCGGCTTCGGCGAGGCTTGGCAACTCTGCCGCCGTTGCCACACCTCTGCTGACTCTGTTCGAAGGCCTCGTGATCGCTATTGCGAGCGTTGCTTCCGGAGTCGCGTATCACGAATTCATTTTGGGAATTACAGGCAGTATTTCCAATTTCCTCGGCGTCGGCGTTCTGGCGGCCGGTCTTTATTGCACGTCGATGGGAGCGATCGACCGCACCAAACGTATGCGGCGCGCTGACGGCTTCGAAGCATTTCGTGACGTCGTTGTCGTCTGGACGTGCGTCGTTCTGTTTGTAACCTTTCTTGCGTTTTCGCTGAGATTTGGGGCTCACCTTTCTCGCGGCGCAATGCTCACTTTCTTTGTCGCGGGTTATGTTGGGCTTGTTTTGGTTCGCGCGCAGACCGCGAGGATAGCGAAGTGGTATGCTTTGTCGCGATATGTCCGGCCCGATCGGATACTCCTCGTCGGCGCGCAACAGTGCTCGGCGATAGAGCATCTGGCCGACGAGGTCGCGCGCTCTGGATTTAGAAAACCGGAAATTCTGTTGTTGAACGCCAATTGCGCCGATGACGATTGGGAGGCGGAATTTGGTCGCGCCTTTGACGAAATTCTTCAGATGGCCCGCGTCGGCGTGCCCGGCGATATTTGCATTTCAGGTTCGGGGTTTTCTCAGCCTCGGTTGAATCAATTGCTGACGAGTTTGACGATTGTTCCTCGCGCGGTTCACCTGGTCCCGGACGCCGTTACCCAACATCTGTTGGGATTGCCGTCCAGAACGATAGGGCGTCTGCACTCCGTCGAACTCCAGCGAGCTCCACTCGATCTGAAGCAGCGCGGTTTGAAACGCATGCTGGATTTGTTGATCGCCATCCCGGTGGTCGTTTTTATCTCACCCCTCTTGATCGCGATAGCGGTCTTGATCAAGCGCGGCTCTCAAGGTCCTGTTTTGTTTCATCAGTCGCGACTGGGATTGAATGGACGGCCGTTCCAAATTCTCAAATTCAGGACCATGTACGTCACCGAAAACGGTGATCATGTCCAGCAAGCCACCGTCGGCGACAGCCGTGTCACAAATTTCGGCCGATGGTTGCGAAAATCGAGTCTCGATGAATTGCCGCAGCTGTTCAACGTGATACAGGGCGAGATGTCTTTGGTCGGTCCGCGACCGCACGCCGTCGCGCACGATAGGCACTATGCGCGTCTCATACCGAACTATGAAGTCAGACAACACGTATTGCCCGGCATCACGGGGTGGGCGCAGGTCCATGGGCTTCGCGGCGAAACCGCTGATATCAGGCTCATGATCGACCGTGTCGAGCATGACGTCTGGTACGCCGTTAACGCCAGCCTTTTGCTCGATATAAGGATTTTGGTGAAAACGGTTGGGGCTGTTCTTCGCTCCCGCAATGCATATTGATCTCGTGGATTTTTCGCGAAGCGCACATGCGCTGCCGGCGTTGTGAAGAGCTTCTCTGAAAGAGGGCGCTGCTCGGCCGCCCCCTTGCTGACAGGCACGCATCACAGCGAATTGGCGGGTGAGGCTTAGCTAGCCCTGAACTCTTTCGCCGTGCAGATTGATGTCGAGACCTTCGATTTCGACTTCGCGCGACACCCTCAGGCCGATCGTCCAATCGATCACTTTCAGGATCCCGTACGTCACAGCGGCCCCATAAAGGAATACCGCTCCGACGTCGTAGACTTGCACCAGCATCTGATGCGCGTTGCCGTCCGTCAGCCAACCGCTGCTTCCGCTGTTGATGGCATGTGACGCGAGCGCGCCTGTCAGGATCGCGCCCAGTGCGCCGCCGACCCCATGGACGCCCCATGCGTCGAGCGAATCGTCGTATCCAAAGAAGTGCTTCATGTGTACGGCTGAAAAATAACAGACCGATCCGGCCAGGAGTCCGATGACAAGACTGCCCATCGGCGTGACATAACCCGATGCTGGCGTTATCGCGACCAATCCGGCCACGGCGCCCGAAATCATGCCGAGCACGGACGGCCGTTTCGCCGCGATCCATTCCGCGGCCATCCACGCAATCGAGGCCGAGGCTGTCGCGATCTGCGTTGCGGCCGCGGCCATGCCTGCGTTGACGTTCGCAGCGACCGCCGAACCGGCGTTAAACCCAAACCATCCAACCCAAAGCAGAGATGCGCCGATGACGCTGAGCACGAGATTGTGCGGCGCGAGATTCTCGGTGCCGAAACCGATCCGTTTTCCAAGAACCAGCGCCGTGATGAGCGCGGCGGTACCGGCATTCAGATGCACAACAGTCCCGCCAGCGTAGTCCAGGGCGCCGAGCGACGACAGCCACCCCCCGCCCCAGACCCAATGCGCGACCGGACAGTAGACGAGCAGCAACCAGGCGCCCATGTATGTCAGGAAAGCGGAGAACTTCATGCGGTCGGCGAGGGCGCCTGCGATCAGCGCTGGAGTGATGATCGCAAATGTCATCTGGAAAAACATATAGAC
>CAZCJI010000228.1:0-5528 GCA_964498625.1 uncultured Rhizobium sp. | reverse complement strand
TGTAACCGCTCGCGGCATTGGGATATCCGATACGATCGAGGCGGAAGAAACCCGTGACCTCTGCCGTCGCGTATCCGGTCGCAGCCACGATCGCGAGCCCTGCGGAAGCGAGCGCACCATAGACGACGGCGAGCAGGCCTTCGCGCGATTCAGCGCCGGCCTGCGTCCGCGCCGCATCGCCGACTTCGAGCACTTCGGCGGCAGCGACGCCTTCGGGATAGGGCAGATCGGTGTTCACCACCATCGCGCGGCGCAGCGGGATCGTGAACAGCACGCCGAGAATACCGCCCGATGCGCAGATCAGGAACGATTGCCAGAACGGGAAATCCGTCCACCAGCCGACGATCAGAAGGCCGGGCAACACAAAGATGATCGCAGACAGGGTTCCTGCTGCCGAGGCGACGGTCTGCACGATGTTGTTCTCAAGGATCGTGGAATCCTTGAACAGCGACAGGAACGCCATCGAGATCACGGCGGCGGGGATCGAGGTCGCGAAGGTGAGGCCGACGCGCAGGCCCAGATAGACATTCGCGGCCGTGAACACGAGCGTGATCAGGATGCCCAGGATCACGCCGCGAAGCGTGAGTTCGACCACAGGCTTGGATGGGCTGGACATGAACGCGACCCCCGGTTTGCGGGCGCGAGCATCGCCTGTCCATGCGCGCAAAAAAAGAGGGAGGATTTGCCTCGAGCGTGCCGCCAAGACGCCTTCGCGGACCGGCTTGTTTCAAAGCGGCTCGCGGGAACGTTAGACTATCTCAAACGGGAGGCACGCATGGCCAGGCTGGAGTTCTTTTTCGATTGCTCTTCGCCCTGGACCTATCTGGCGTTCACCCGCATTCAGGACATCCTTGTGCGGACAGGCGCGGAGATGGTGTGGCGCCCTATCCTCGTTGGCGGTGTGTTCAATGCGGTCAACAAGGATGTCTATGAGCGCCGCGCGAACCCCGATCCGCGCAAGGCGGCCTATTCCGCGAAAGACTTGCAAGACTGGGCGCGACTGGCGGGCATCGCGATCGGCAAGCCGCCGGTGTTTCCCGTGCGCGCCGTCGAGGCCATGCGCTGCGTGCTGGCGGCGGACGAACAGGGCGCGCTAGTTCCCTTCGCGCGCGCGACCTTTGAAGCCTATTGGCGTGATCTTAAGGACATCAGCCATCGCGACGTATTAAGCGAGATCTGCAGGTCAGTGGGGCTCGATCCGGACACGATCTTCGCCCGTGCCGATGCGCCCGACATCAAGGATCGCCTGCGCCTCAACACCGAGGAGGTGATTGCCCGCGGCGGTTTCGGGTCTCCGACCATGTTCGTGGACGGCGATGACATGTATTTCGGCAATGACAGACTGCCTTTGGTCGAAGCGGCGTTGAAGCGTTAAGAGAGCAGATATGGCATTCCTTCAATCCACGCCCCCGCGCGAACCGTTTCTGAAAGCGCCTGCCGCCGTGGTGACGCTGATCGGGCTCATGGTCGCGGCGCATATCGGCCGGTTGCTCGCGCCACAGAACCTTTCGGAACGCATACTGGACAAGTTCGCGTTCGTGCCCCTTCGCTATACGCCGCACACGCCCGATCCGGCAAGCGTGTTCGATCGCGCGATCGATGTCTTCAGCTACATGTTTCTGCATGCCGACTGGACGCATCTGATATTCAATTGCCTTTGGCTGCTTGCGTTTGGCGCGGTGGTCGCGCGGCGTTTCCGGCCTGCATTGTTCTTTCTGTTCTTTGCGATCTGCGGCGTAGCAGCGGCGGCGGTGCATCTGGCGTTCAACTGGAATTCTCCCGAAGGCGTCATCGGCGCCTCTGGCGCGGTTTCGGGATTGATGGGCGCCGGTATCAGGATGCTGGACGCGCAGTCGTTGCGCGCAGCCAGTCCGTTGCCGGAATTGCTGCCGTTGCGCTCGTCGCAAGTGTTGATGTTTTCGGCGCTCTGGGTCGTCGTTAACCTGCTGTTCGGGTTGACGGGGCTGAGCATCGCCGGCGAGACCCACGCCATCGCGTGGCAGGCCCATCTGGGCGGCTATTTTGCCGGGCTATTGCTGGCGGGGCCGTTCGATCTCTGGGCGCGGAGGATCGACCCAAATCCACCGTCTCCGGCTTGAATCCTTCTCGGGGGGGCTTAGCTAAAGGTGGGCGGCTTTTCCGCCCTGCGATTGGAGATGTTCCATGACCGATGTTCCTCCGGGCGCCCAAGCCCTTCCGACTCCCGCCCACAGGCCATTTCCGATCGCGCGGCTGCTCTATTCCGTGGGATTTGCGATTCTGGCCTGGGTCGTATTGTGGGTGGCGATCGTGGTGGGCGTCGTTCAGTTCGTTGTCTTCGTGCTCAACGGCCGCGCCAATGAGGAGCTGAAAGGCTTTTCTCAGAATCTCGTGCGTTATCTCTGGGAGTTGCTGGGCTACGTGACCTTCGTCCGCGATGAAACGCCGTTTCCGTTTGGCCCTTTTCCGAGCCATTAACGGCCTAAAGTTGTAAAATGCACGATCATCCCTGAATGCATTGAGTATTTTTATAATAAAATCAGATAGTTATTTAGGTATACGACGCAGCGGCATCTAATCTTGCGCAGCGCGCGCTATTAGGAATTTTCACTGTGGCATATTGGGTACAAAGCTTTCCCGAAATTGCGTCCCCGTAGTTTCGCGCCGGGATATCTGCTTGCCGGTCTACTGACATTCCATCAATCTTGATCCGCCGTAATGCGTCGTTCTGGGTTCACTCGGGATGCGAGTGAGATGCGTCGGCACAAGAACGACCTCAAGTCATTGAGGTCCAACGGGGAGTTCGAAATGCTTGCGAAGCGTTCGCTGGGGACGGCACAGTCCCTTACATTCATTGGTGCGCTGCTTGTAACGAGCGCTTTCACGGTTCCTGCCTTCGCGCAGATCGAAACCGTGGTTGTGACCGCCGAAAAGAAGGCGGAAGACATCCAATCCGTTCCGATCGCGGTGACCGCGTATTCATCGCAGGATCTCGCCGCGCATCAGGTGAACGGGTTCAAGGACATTCAGTTCTCGACGCCGAACGTCTCCTACACGAAGGCGAATTTCACCGGCACGAACTTCCAGATTCGCGGTATCGGTACGCAGGTCATTTCGGGCGACGCGGAATCCGGTATCGCCTTCAACATCGACGACGTCTACTACCTGAATGCTCCGGTCGACTCCGGCCAGTTTTACGATATCGACCGCGTCGAAGTTCTTCGCGGCCCGCAGAGCACCTTGTATGGACGCGGCGCGACCGGCGGTGCGGTGAATATCTTCTCGGCCAAGCCGAAGCTGGATGAGTTCTCGGCGAGCGTGGATGCCAGCTATGGCAGTTACGACTCGGCGGAAATCAAGGGCATGGTCAACATGCCGATCATCGACGACGAACTCGCCGTTCGTCTTGCCGGCGACTGGGTCCGTCATGATGGTTACGCGACCAATGTCGATCCGGCCGGCGGCGACCGTCATCCGGACTCGCGCGACCAGTGGTCGGGGCGCGGTTCGGTGCGTTGGCAGCCGACACAGGACACCACGGTCGATCTGACCTTCTCGCACGCCAGTGAAGACGACACGCGCATGCGCGCGGAGAAGCAACTCTGCCACACGGACCCGAGCGGTGTATTGGGCTGCTTGCCGGATGCGCTTGGCGCCGGTTCGGTAAACCCGAATGCGACTTTCTTCAACATTCCGGTCAGCACGCAGGCGATGACGGAGCTCTTCGGTGCAGCGCTCGGTCCGTCAGCAGGGTTGCTCGGTCTTTTCGATCTGTCTCAACCCTATAATCCGGTGGCAAATGCTGTTCCGGCCAATCCTCGTGTCATTAATTCGGATTTCACGCCAACCCTGAATTCTCGCAGCAACTCGATCACGGGTGAAGTCAAGCAGAAGATCAACAGCTGGCTCGACGCAACCTTGGTTGGCGGGTATGCGGATGGCGAAGTGCTTTCGCAAGAAGCCTACACAAACTCACCGGGCACGCCGTTTGCCAGAGGTGCGGGTTATTGCGGTGGCGGGACCGGATATACGCTGGACTGCTCCGAAGGCGTGCTGCTGGGTGTTCTTCAGGCGATCGCGCCTCCCGGTTCGAATTATGCGGATCCGATCAACGGACCTTACGCATTCATTCTCAACCCTCTCTATGCGGGAACTCTTCCTACATCTAATTTCACCAACAACGGCATCATCGGCGGTTCGATCAATCGCTATACCAACAATCCGTTCGCCTATGACCAGTCTAACGGCTCCTCTAAGCAGGAATCGATCGATCTTCGCTTCAACACCAATTTCGACGGTCCGTTCAACTTCATGGTGGCGGGCTACTATCTGAACGAAATGGCTTGGGGCGACTACTATGTCGGCGCGAACACGCTCGACTATGGTCAGACGGTGTTGGGCGCGATTGCCGGACTTGGTGCTGACCCGGTCGATTGCCTCAACGGCTGTATTTATGGCTCCACGTACTATGACAACCGGACACAGAAGACGACAGTCGAATCCAAGGCGATCTACGGAGAAGCCTACTGGGATGCAATTCCGGATTCGCTAAAAGTAACCCTCGGTCTTCGCGGAACGGAAGACATCAAGACCAGCGAAGACCGCATCACGATCTTCAATGGTTTCGAGCCCGTTGGACAGAAGAATGACACTGAGGGGCTAGCGCTGTGCAATAAAGAGGGTCAACCCGGTTGCGACTTTGATCCCGGCACGCCCGGACCCCAGCTTTTTGAAAATACGAACCGTACCTTCGACAAGATCACAGGGCGGTTGGTCGTCGATTACAACCCGCATTGGGATCTGACCGATCAGACTTATCTCTATGCATCCTACTCTCGCGGTTATAAGGCGGGTGGTTCGAACCCCGGCGTTCAGCAGGGCAACAATGGCGGCGGCGGCATCCCTGCGTTCTACGAGCCGGAAACGATTGACGCTTACGAAATCGGCGCTAAGAACACGCTGCTCGACGGCCGCCTCCAGGCCAACCTGACGGCGTGGTACTACAACTACGGCGGCTATCAGATCTCGTCGATCATCGACAACACCTCGGTGAACACAAACATCACCGCGTTCCTCGGTGGTCTGGAAGGCGAGTTCCTGTGGGCGCCGAGCGACCACTGGCAGTTCAACCTGAATGCTGACTGGACCCAGTCGCGCATTGGCAACACCGCACAGATCGATACGCGCAATCCCGGCGGTGGTCTCAATTACGCGCTGGTCGTGAAGGACGGCACGTTATCGTCAACCAACGCACAGAACTGTGTCCTGTATCACAACGGGGTCGGCGCAGGTAATTTCCTTACAGATTTTGCTACGCTCAGCGCAGATACCGGTGGATTGTTCTTCGCGCCGCCTGGTGGCGTGAACGGTCTCTCTAAGTACGGCGTGCCGAACGCGGCCTACGGCACTTGCAGCACGACGACATTCGACGTGCTGGTCACTGACGGTATAGCCACGAAGGACTCGAACGGCGTCTATCACTTGCCGGGCGACTTCACGACGGCAGACGCTACGACCGGCGGTACGCTCACAGGCGTCCCAGTCAACAT
>CAZCJI010000227.1:0-5541 GCA_964498625.1 uncultured Rhizobium sp. | reverse complement strand
GCCTCGATCTTGTCGCCACCGGCGAGCGCCTTGTCCGCGTCGCCGGCTTTCTTCGCGACAAGACCCGGCTTCTCGCTGGCGGCCCTGATATCCTTCCAGATCAGCGCCGAATCTACGTGCCCATTCGGTCCGGTATCCCAGGTGATATCGAGCGCGTTGAGTCCCTGCGTCGCGGCCCACATATGATCGCCAATGACCGCGACCATATCGTCGAGCACAACGATCTGATGAACGCCCGGTATCGCCTTGGCGGCACGGTCGTCGACGCGACCGACCTTGCCGCCGAAGGTGGGCGACGCCGCGATGGTCGCAAACTTTAGCCCCGGCAGCATCACATCGATGCCATAGACCTCTTTGCCATTCACCTTGGACGGTGTATCGAGCCGCTTCAGCGGTTTTCCGATCAGTTTGAATTCCGTGGGTGTCTTGAGCCGCGGATTTGCCGGAGGTACGCCATTGGCGCTGCCGGCAATCTCACCGTAGGTGAGTGTGCGATGGGTCGCTGTGTGTGTCACAGCGCCATTGGCAGTCGTGCATGTGGCCGGATCGACGTTCCATTTCTTCGCCGCGGCCGCGACCAGCAGCGCGCGCGCGCCTGCGGCCGCTTTGCGCAGCGGCATCCAGAACGCGCGAATGGAATTGGAATTGCCGGTCGCTTGCACGCCGAACATCGGGTTGGCGTACAGCTTTTCGTTCGGCGGCGCCGCTTCGAGCGACACCCTGCCCCAATCGGCATCGAGTTCTTCCGCCAGGATCATCGCGATGGAGGTGTAGACGCCCTGTCCCATCTCTACCTGCGGCATGACAAGCGTTGTGTTGCCCTTTGGATCGATACGAATAAACGCGTTGGGTGCAAAACCCGGACCTTGCGAGGCATTTGGGGCGGCGCCCGCGAACGGCATGTGAAACGCGAGGACAAAGCCGCCGCCGGCCGCCGATTTCAGAAGCGTGCGACGGTTCACCCCAGGTTCGAGAACATCGCTCATGGCCTAACTCCGCGCCGCGCGCTTGATCGCGTCGCGGATACGGACGTAGGTCCCGCAGCGGCAGATGTTCCCCGCCATGGCCGCGTCGATATCCGCATCGTCGGGATTGGGTGTCGAAGCAAGCAGAGCCGCGGCCGACATGATCTGACCAGACTGACAATAGCCGCATTGCACGACTTCCAGATCAAGCCACGCCTTTTGCACTTTTGCCCCAGACGGTGTCGCGCCGACGCCTTCGACGGTGGTGATCGCGCGGTCGCCGACGGCCGAGAGAGGAAGCAGGCAGGAACGCACCGGTTTGCCATCGATATGCACCGTGCAGGCGCCGCATTGCGCGATGCCGCAGCCGAACTTCGTCCCCGTCATTCCAAGCAAATCGCGCAACGCCCAAAGAAGGGGCATGTCGGCGGGGGCATCGACGGTTTTGTTCTCACCGTTTATCGCGAGTGTGACCATGGCGCGTCCCCGTCGGTTGCGCGACGGAGTATAGTGCCAACAACGGAAAGATTCATCCCTGTTGAGAATAGGGTCTAGCCCGTCTTTGCTTCATATGATCGGTAGACGCTGGGGATTCACGGGAAGGCTCATCATGGAACGCAAGCATCGAGAGCCAAACCCAAGCGTGAATGCCCCGACTCGAAAGCGGGCCGCAAAAACTTCGGCTGGAGTCGTGCTTTGTCCTTGTGTTTGCGGGCGCGTGCAGCTGGAGGTGGGAACGCCCGTGTTCTGGGCATGGCACGATCATTCGCGCGCGAGCCAGCGCGCACACGGCGCGGCCTGCGCGACCTATGTGGGATGCTGGAAGAGCAAGGTGCGCATCGTAAAGGGCGAGAGCGTCATCACACGTTTTGAGGACAAGCAGACAAAGACCACGCGCAGCTTCTGCTCCCATTGCGGAACACCGCTTCTCTACGAGCGTCCGCATGCGCCGAAGATGGTCAACATTCCGCGCGCGCTGTTTGAAACGCGCACGGGACGCGAACCACGCTACCACATCGCCATCGATCAGGCGCCGGAATGGGCCTATCGCGGAGAGCCCCTTGTCCCGCTGAAAGGCTTTCCCGGCGTGGTCTGGGAGCGTCCAGGAAAGAAGAAACTCCCCGCAGGCCTCGCAGAACTCGGGCTCTGACGCCGCGCCGCCGATGCAAACGGCGCGGCGCAATAGAGCTTGCTAAGCGCGCCGCATCGGTAGGAAACGGCTATTGCGCAGCAGTGCGGCGGTGATGAGAGAAACGAGCACGCCGACCGGAAAGATCTCCGCAAACGTCATGGGCCACCGGTAGAACGGGTTGGCATAGTTCTTTTTGAACTCGTCCATCGAGGCGACGAACTTCTTCAGCTCCTCGCCGTGCACGCCAGCCGCCTTCTGCTGCTCGATCATGGTGTGCGCATAGCTTGACGCGAAATCGAGATGCGCAATGGCGACCGCGGTCTCCCAGGAGACCACATAGATCACGCCTGCGACGACGCTGATCCCGAGCCCGAGGCCCAACGCGGGCCAGAACCGGATGACGCCGCCCAGATCCTCGTCGCGGTGCCGTTTCACAGCCACGAACACGGTGCTGAGCGCAATCAGCATCATCGTGTAGCCGATGGCCATGCCCCAGGCCCCAGGGTCGCAGCCCTTCACCGTTGTCATGATCGACAAAGGAACACCGACGATCAGACCGCCGATCACCCCGTAGATGAGAATTTTGCGAAACATGAAACTCCCCGCTTCAACAGATTGCGCCGCCATCAACCCCGCCGACAGGGCACAAAACAATCGCCCAAAAGGGTGATTGGGACAAAATCACCCAAAATTCCGCTGCCCTTACGGCACCAAACCGAGCTCGCGGGCCCTGTTGATCGCGTCGGTGCGCCGTTTGGCCTCCAGCTTTTCGAACAGCCGCGCCAGATGGGTCTTCACGGTATTGGGAGAAAGGTTCAGCCGGGCGGCGATCTCCTTGGTCGAATGACCAGCCGCGAGTTCATGCAGGACAGTCAACTCGCGTGCGCTGATGCCCAGCGTCGCCTGCGCCTTGGGATTACCGTCGAACGGAACCGTACCCGGCGCACCCAGCACGCGAGCGCCGATATAAACACCAATGGCCAGAAAGGCGGCGGCGACGAGGGAGACATAAATGTCTCCCATATGGGTCCAGGCAAAACGCTGGTAGTCGAGCCACTGGAGCGCGAACGTTCCGGCCGCCAGCAACACGCCATAGAAAACCACTCGCTTCCACATTGCCCAAACCGAGATGTGCCCGCCTATCCTAGTGGCCGCGCTTCAGCCCGACAATTTCAGTGCCCCAAGCAAAGGAAAACCCCGCCGGCATTGCCAGCGGGGCTAGGAACTTGGCTTTGGCGGATCTCAGCGATTGCCGGACGGGGCCGCGCGGCGCGCCGGCTGTCCACGCTCTGCCGCGGATGCGGCAGTCGCTTCCTTGGCAGCCTTGCGCGCCTTGGCATGGCGGCGGCGCCTCTCTTTCTTTTTCGCATTCATTCCCATAGCGCCCATGTCGTCCTGCTCCTTTTGGCGTGTCGAATTGTGGGGCGGGAAACTAGCCGTTGCCGTCGGCGCTGGCTAGCGGCGGGTGGGCCGGATAGCGCAACGATTTTCGGAAGGCTTTGTCGCGCTTGAGATGCCATTCGCGGCTCATCGCGTCGCTGCGCGAGCCGTGCCGTTCCGCGTAGAGAAGCGACCAGCGTTGCCCGCGGGTCGATTTGGCGCCCTGGCCGGCATTGTGCCGCTTCAAGCGTGCGTCCAGATCGGTTGTCCAGCCGACATAAGTTCGGCTGCCATTCTCGGAACCCAAAACGTAAACATAGCAAGCCACGGGCATCCCAATCCTGCTCAGTCCCGGGTTAACGGCTTCGGACGCCGCTAAACAACCTGGAAAGGATGGCTGGAATACAATTCGCCATACTCACGTTTAACAGGTTGTTAATCGTAACGGCTGCGTGGGTGGCGAGCGGTCACGGTGTTCAAGGAAAAACTTGTCACGACGCTTTGGTGGTCTGTGCTCTGCATCGCCGGCGCGATGCTCACGGACTATCTCGTCACCGTCATCGTCCTTAACGATCGCGGCAACTATACGCCACTGACAACGCTGATTGTCGCCACGATCGTCACGCTACCCACCTCTTATGCGCTTGTGAGCGGCAAGATCAACCTTCGCAAGACCCGCGATGATCTCGCCGCCGCCCGCGACGCGGCCGTTCAGGCCGACCGCGCGAAGACGCAATTCTTCGCCAACATGAGTCACGAGCTGCGTACGCCGTTGAACGCCATTCTCGGTTTTTCAGAGATGCTTGCGCTCGAGGTTTTCGCGCCAAAGCGGCAGGAATACGCCCATCTCATCCACAATGCCGGCTCCCATCTGCTCAGCCTGGTCAACGATCTGCTCGATCTTTCGCGCATCGAGGCGGGCAAACTGGAACTGCGGATCGAGCCGATCGACCTCGCGGCGTTGATCGCGGAATGCGCAGAGACCGTTGCCGTACGTGGCCGTGAGCGAGATCTGCGGCTGATCCGGAATGTGGCGGAGCCTTTGCCGCATGTGAACGCAGACCGCCGCGCCCTCACCCAGATACTTCTCAATCTGATGACCAACGCGATCAAATTCAGCCTGCCGGGGGGCATGGTGGAGATATTCGCCCATGCCGATCCTTCCGGCGACCTGGTCTTTGGCGTCCGCGACGAAGGCGTCGGCATCGCCGAGGACGAACAGGCCCATGTCTTCGAGCGTTTCGGGCAGGCCCGCCAGAACACGGCGGCGGAAAAAGGCAGCGGACTCGGCTTGCCGATTGTGCGCGGGCTGGCGGAAGCCCATGGCGGTCGCGTGACACTTGAAAGCCGCCTGAAACACGGCACGCGCGTCACTGTCACATTGCCTTCGGACTGCACCGTGTCGGCGCCATCCATTGCAATGGCCTCTTGAATACACACTCTCTCTGACGGAAATTCCCGTTCGGTCCGTTGAACGTCGAAAATGAGCGACCTGACACTTGAAATCCTGATGGGGGTGGTGCTTGTGGGCGTTGTCCTGCGCATGAGCTTGCGTGGCAACACGCGCCCCGGCCTGTTCGTCGCTGTTGGCTGCGTGCTGATTTCCGTGGCCGGCATGATCCGTCACCTTGAACTGAGCGACATCATCATCCCACTGGTCGTCGCGGCGATCTCCGGCGCAATCGCCGCCATGGCGGCCAGAGGACGGTCGAAGGCGCAGGCGGATTAGACCATCGCTGCGCGAGCGCCTATGATTCCGCAGCAGCAGCGCGGAGCCGGCGGAGTGCAGCAATTCTATGAAATGATCGGCGGCGCGGCGGCGACATTGCTCGGCCTTCTGTTCGTATCGGTCTCGATGAATGCCGAAGTGATACTCAGCGAGGCCCATACACATTCTCGAAGGCTCGCTGAACAGGCCTTCCAAAACTACCTCGCCGTACTGGTCGTTTCGCTGTTCATATTCTTTCCCGAGATCACACGGGAAGCGCGCGGCTATACGTTGTTGTCGATCTCAGGGGTGTGGGCGGGATGGGCGGCTGTTCGTCTTGCGCAGACCTTGTGGCG